>CAZJUK010000104.1:0-6690 GCA_964549145.1 uncultured Methylophilaceae bacterium | reverse complement strand
CAGCACCAATATATCCTGCATGCAAAGGCTCATGTCCTGAACCACCACCAGAAATAACTGCAACTTTATTATTAGCTTTACTTTTTCTAGTAATAAAATTTGGATCAAGATGAAGAGAGACCAAATCGTGATGCGCTAATGCAAAGCCGGATAAGCTTTCAGTTAGCATGTTATCGACGTTGTTCACAAATTTTTTCATGATATTTTAATTAATGTTTAACTTTAATAAATTGTTTTAAGTATTTGATTTTAATAATATATTGCAAACTTCATTAATTATTACTTGACAGCTCTTAGCGCCAGGGTCTAAATGACCGATCGCACGCTCACCTAAGCCTGCAGCACGGCCTTTAGTGGCTATTAAGTCTTTAGTCGAGGTTAGTCCGGTATCAGCCGATAATTTAATGGCATCACATATTTCAATCAAACTTTTATCTTGCGCAGCACTTGTTGTAAAGGTATTAGAAACTGGAATAAGCACATCCAGCATTGTTTTTTCGCCCAACTCTGCTTTGCCACGTTGCATAATGGTTTGTACACCCGCTGCAAAAGCCGCTGCAATTTCAAGATGTGTATTTGCACCATTGTGCTTAACAACTTTAGCCATACCCATAAAAAAGCTAGCGAATAAAGGCCCTGATGCGCCGCCAATGGTGCTGAGTAATTTCGTAGCTATTTTATTTAGCGCCTCATCAGGCGCTAAATCTGTTAATTCGCCTGTCATATCGGCAATGGTTTCTGTGCCACGTTTTATATTAATATAGTGATCACCGTCTCCAATTTCACGATCTAATGATTCTATTGCGGCTTCATTGGCTAAAATTGTTTTGTAAATAGCTTCTGCTGCAATGCAGATAAATGATGTTTGTAGACTCATGAATAGAACTATATTGTATTTTGATATAAGTTGTTAAACTCTACACACCTTAATAATTCATTTCAATACTATATAATGAGTTTACGCTTACGTTTAAATTTGCTGATCACTGCGTTGATGCTGTTATTTATGATCGCCGTAGCAACAACCATGTTGCGCGGGGCAAAGTCATCGATTCAAGAAACAGTAGAAACGGCAACACATATTACGACCCAATTGCTTGATACCGTGATTCTTAGCTCTAATCAAAATTTAGAGTGGGGTTACACGCACGACGTAATGAAGCGGTTTTTAGGACAGCTTGGCCGCGTACGTAGCAATGAAATTATTTTGTTCGATAGCAGGCGTCAACCAATCTATAAATCACCTGCCTCACAATATCGAGCAGATGAAGAACCACCCCTATGGTTTTATAAAATGTTGGACCCAAAAGAAGAAGCCATTTCAAGGCTTATTCGTTATGGACGTTTAGAAATACGGCCTGACCCAGGTGGTGCAATTAGAGAAACTTGGGCAAAGATGCGTTATTTGTTTTGGATAGGCTTAGGTTTTTTTATAAGTCTTAATTTTATTGTGTATTGGGTATTAGGACTTTGGTTGCGACCACTGCAGCCGATTCTTACTGCCATTAACCAAATGGAAAAAGGCGATTTAAGCGCACGTTTGCCAGAGTTTAGCCTACCTGAATTTGAAAAAATAGGGCATAGCTTAAACCGCATGGCTGAATCACTAGATGCTGAATTACAGTTAGAAGAGAATCGACAAGTCACGTTATTAATTCAAAAGCATATTGAAGATGAGCGCCGCAGTTTAGCCAGAGAGCTGCATGACGAACTTGGGCAATATGTCACGGCGATTAAAACGTTTGCAGTAGGCATTGCGAATAAAACTAAAAAGACTGCACCAGATATCGAAACGAACGCACTTACTATTGTTGCCGCAGCAAATCACATATACGATGGCATGCACAATATTATTATGCAGTTGCGACCAGCAGCACTCGACAACCTTGGCTTAGCGGAGACGCTGCAAGATTTAGTCAATAGTATTCAAAAACAACACGCCAATTTAACGCTTAACTTAACATTGCCAGAGACGATTGGTGAATTAGGCGAAACTTTAAACATGAATGTTTATCGAATCGTACAAGAGTCAATTAACAATGCTATTAAACATGCCAATGCTAGTAATATCAATATCGATTTATTAATTGATGAGCATGATGTGATTCAGTTAAATATTATTGATGATGGGCAGGGCATGGATATTGAAGCAGTAGATCAAAAAAACCATTTTGGAATTTTGGGCATGCGTGAGCGCGCACATGGTTTGCATGGCAGCTTCCAAGTTGAATCAACATTAGGTAGCGGCACAGCCGTTCGTATCACTATTCCAATAACAATGAATACGGGGCAAGAACAATGAGTCAAATTAATGTGATGCTAGTCGACGACCATACTGTCGTTCGCATGGGATTTAAAATGTTACTAGAATCCGATAGCGATATTAAAGTCATTGCAGAATCAGAAAATGGCGAATCTGCGATTAAAGATTATATTGAGCATCAACCAGATGTAGTGGTGATGGATATCACCATGCCCGGTATTGGCGGCATGGAAGCGATAGATCGTATTTTAGCTAAAGACTCAAATGCCAAAATTTTAGTGTTGTCAGCGCATGAAGATTCTGTGCATCCTAAGCGTGTATTAAATTCTGGAGCAATGGGTTATGTCACTAAACGTAGTGCGGCTGAGGAGCTTATAAAAGCTATTCGAGCGGTGGCAAGCGGTAAAAAATATATTGAGGCTAGTGTGGCGCAGCAAATGGCCATTCAACAGCTATCTGGCGACCAAAGCCCAGTCGATGTGCTGAGCGAGCGTGAGTTTGAAGTGTTTATGTCATTAGCAAAAGGCAAAACCACCAATGAAATTGCAGAAACATTGTTTCTAAGCCCACGCACAGTCGGCACGCATTTATACAATATTAAACAAAAACTCAATGCCAATAACTCTGCAGAAATAGCGTTGATTGCGATGCGTAGTGGCTTGATTGACCCTTGATCGTTAATGTGTTTTATATAAATATAAGGTACTAACTCAATAAATGCCAAAAGAATTTCTGACATACTTTATTTGATGTTGGGTAGGTCTGTTGTTATTTTTGCTGATTACGGTTGCATTTTTAGGTCTTTACTATCTCATTTATTCTTGGCTATTTACTGGTATTTAGCGATAGGATTCTTTTGATCGTGCAATGAGGTTCTACAAAGCATGTGTGCCCACCAGTTTTTCGGCATTAATCGCTAAAATTGGTCAGTGGTATGGAATGCGAAAAAAATATAACGAGTCTGAGGGAAAATAAATACATGTCAGGCTTCTGAATACGCTAGGTTAATCAATGGGGTCAGACTAGATTGATTTTCTTAATTAACCGTATATCTCGCAATATTCAAATCACCAGCGGATGCAATTTCAACAAAAGCGACGGAGCTGCTAGGTAATTTAAAAAATCAAGGGGTCAGCCAACTTGAATTCATTCAGCAGCACTAATTAGCTGCGATAAATGCAATTTTAAGGCTAAATTCACCCGGCTTTTTATCTGCAAGTAACACGCCGATTCTGCGAATATTTTGTGGGTTAAATGTGTAGCCTGAAAGCTGACGGCCACGCCACGTTTGACTAAGTTCATTGAACGGCAAAAAGACCTCTAGCCATTCATTTTTCTTCGTTTTAAATTCACTGGTAAAACTAACTGGTCGGCCTTGCGAATAGAGCGCATCACTTTCTAAACGTAATTGATAAGTACGACCGTCACCAAGCACTTTCAATTGAATGCCCGAAAAATCAAACAAATCAAAGTTAGCACGACAATATATGGATGAAAAGCCACCATTATTCTTTAAAGAGATATCACCATTAAACAACATTCCCTCTTCTATGATTTCGGCATTACCTTTAGAAAGGCCGCCCATCACGCCATCATTGCTCGAGAACCATGCCATATCAGGGGTTTTACCGGTAAATTCAAAGAGTGTTTTCATTGGTTGATGATCTTTTCCAGATGACATTGCTGTGCATGCGATGAGTAATACACAAGCCATTGAGAGTTGTATCAAAGCAGTAAAGAATTTGCATGTCATTTTAATAAGATTAAGTTGAAAGTCATTATATTGATTCAATAAAAGTGAGTGGTGGCAGTAAGCAGGCTGTTTTGTTTTGCCCTGAATCTGTATTAGAAGAGATTAAAGCATGATGGATATTTTGGCTTGGTGTTGTTTTTGTTAAACACACAAGTGCATTACTCGCCAAAAGTTTGCTGAATAGAATTTACCATTTTTAATATTGCATCTAAGCGCTGTTGTGGTTGCCTCATTTCCAGCAAATCTTGTTTGAAGTCTACAGGCATGGCAATCAAACCGTTGACCAAGAAGCTAAACTCGAGCGGTGATATCTTTTGCCAATAATCTCCAGCCAGCATTTTTTGGGCGTCATCATTCCCATGGCTGATAGTCAATAAGCGCTGCATGATCTTTTCATAACTTTGTCTTAATGACACCGCTAATTCGCCATCCTCAAGCTGGTCATCTTCATATGGTTCACAAGCCCATATATTAAATGGCAAGGTCTGCCGTTCTTGTCGTAGCTTTAGTCGTGTTTCAAAGTGAACCATTATGGCCATGCGGCCATCACCCATCTCCTCTAGAAGCTCTACCGTTCCAGCAGAAAAAACAGCACACGGTTTATAGGTAGATTGGTTACTGTTGAGTATCTCTTGCTGAGTTTGATCACGGGTATTAGCGTGCACCAGTTTTTCGGTATGACAAACACCCATCATTACGTTGTTATCGATGCAGTATGTGACCATTTTTCGATAACGGGGCTCAAAAACATGTAATGGCATTGGCAGGCCAGGAAAATTAACTGAATTGGGTATGGGAAAAAGGGCAACTTCTATCATAAGGTCAAAAGCTTTATTTTAGATTAATGAATTAATCACTGTTACAGGTCAAGATGACCTTGCGAGTTGTTATCCAAGCAACTCAATACCTTACAGCTGTTCCGTTTTGGTATCAAGGGGCCAGCCAGCTTAGTTCATCTAAACAATCCACCCCAAACATAACTTAATTAACCGTATATCGAGCAATATTCAAATCACCAGCTGGTGCAATTTCAACTATAGCAACGGATCCACTTGGTAGCTTGCCAAAATGCGGTGGGATTAAAAAAGTAATCAATTCATCTTTTCCACTGAGAGAGCCTGTTGCTACATGCCATAACGCCCATTCACGTTGTTGCGGCAGGTTTAAAGAGCCAATGAGGCGTGCTTTTTCAAATAAGACGTTTTTTTCATCAGTAATTAATAAATTATGAAGCTCGACCTGAACAAATTGATTTGTTCTTGCAATGGCTAGTTGAGTTTCTTCAGGTTCAGCATTAGTGTTTGCTTCTGGCAAAGTGGTGTTTGCAGGGCTAAACTTAGCGGTAGTGAGCGCTACCCATCTGTCATTAGGCACGATATTTTGTAGTGTTCGACTTTGCCGTTTTTTAGGTTCGGCATATTCATCAACATCCATCGCATTAGCGACCCCTTTATCGGCAATGCTTGTTGCAATAGAGCGTGCAATTTGTTGCGCAACAGTGCCACCTAAACAAGCGCTGAGCAGGCTCATCGTTAAGACTAATAGTAATAATTTTAAACTTTTAAGCATTAATAATATTTAGTATAAATTTTTAGTGGGTAAGTTAACCGTACTGCAACAAAAATAAAATGTCTAACCATTGCTAATTTTTATGCAAAGAAGCAGATTAATATTTGTTAATTGTGGTTATTTTGCTAATCGGTCCGCACTATCAGTTTGAATGCTTCTGGTTTGGCTGCTATTAGTGCGTGTGCTAATAATGCCACCCATCATAATTAAGGCAACACCTAGCCACTCATCTAACGCTAAACATTCTTGCCAGAACAGCATGCCAAATAAGCTAGCAATCACTACCGTGGTATAACTCAGGCTAGCAACCGTTAAGGTATGGCCTGTACGATAAGCTCTGGTAATAGCTAGTTGCGCCAGCGTTGCAGATACGCCTAAACCGATTAATACAGGTAAATCTTGCCATGTGACTGTGGTAAATTGGTCGAAAAGCATTAACAAGCCTGCGCCTATGGTTGAAATGAGGGTGAAGTAAAAGACGGTGCGCCAATCAGGTTCGTTTAAATTGCCGAGCTGTTTAATTAAAATATAAGCAAGGCCAGCACCTGCACCTGAACATAAACCTAATATCCCAGGCACGACATCTTGGTTGGTGAAGGTTGGTTTTAAAATAAGCGCGGCGCCAATAAAACCAATGCTTAAGGTTAAATAGAATATTTTTTTCGGTTTTTCATGTAGAAAAAAAGGCATAAAAGTAGCTAAGAATAATGGAGATGTGTAATTAAGTGTTATTGCTGTGGCTAAAGGTAAATGTGCAATCGCGTAAAAAAACAACACTAATGAAGCAAAGCCTATTGATGATCGTGCAAAGTGTTTTTGGATGAACTTTGTTTGAATGGATAATTTTCTGCTAATAATAAAACCGTATATTACGATGAGCCCAAATGCTGAGCGATAAAACACAAGCTCGGGGCTGCTGAATTTAGCCGCACCTACTTTAACAAGTGCGCCCATGATGGCAAAGCCAAGCGCGGCAACAAGCATCCATAAGCTGCCTAGTTTTGGTATATTCATTGAGAAGAAGTTTGAGAACTAAAACGGTTTATTTTACCTTGATAATTGGCTTTAAAATGAGACAGCGTATTTATTTTTATTATTTACCTTA
>CAZJUK010000103.1:0-6836 GCA_964549145.1 uncultured Methylophilaceae bacterium | reverse complement strand
AAATTGAAGCTAATGGCTGGGTTGGCTTAGAACAAGAATATAGGAGTTCAGAAAAAGGTGATTCAGCATATCATTTATATATTGCAAAGCTATTTCTTGGTGCCAAAGGGGTGGGTGTCAATGTGAAAGCTAGGGAGCATCTGATAAAAGCTTTACAAAGTAATCGCAGTTCATTGATTACTTGGGTATACCTTGCCAGTAGCTATATGCCTCCAGCCTGGAGAGCTATATTACATTCTTATTTTATATCTTATAGAAGTAAAGTTAGATAGGACTGCAATTTAATGCGTATATTAAACGTAAATTCAATACTTGGATTAAAAGCTGGTGGAGGGACTGCAGAACGCACTTTTCAAATGAGCCGTCATTTAGCAATGCGCAAGGTGGAAACTACAGTTCTGACATTGGATATAGACCTTGATGTGTTGCGAAAGCAGGCAATTGCCCCTGCAACAGTAGTTGCTTTGCCCTGCGTTTGGAGGCGCTTCTATATTCCTCTTTCTGGTTGGAGAGTGATTGCTAATCTAGTGAAAGAAGCTGATGTTATTCATTTGATGGGTCACTGGGGAGTTTTGAATGCAATCGTTTATGTTGCTGCAAAGCTTGCAAAAAAACCATATGTGGTTTGTCCAGCAGGTTCGCTCCTGCTTTTTGGGCGATCTCGGTTACTTAAGCAATTATATAATTTTATTGTAGGTAATGCACTTATCCGAGATGCAGCAGCATGGATAGCCGTAACAGATAGTGAGTTTATGCACTTCGAAAAGTACGGGATATCATCATCGAGCGTTGTTGTGATCCCAAACGGTGTCAATAAACCAGATACTTTTGTTATAAATAGAAAAAAATTCTTGAAGCGGCATAACTTGCCTGATGCGCCAATTATTTTATTTATGGGGCGGTTAAATGAGATTAAGGGCCCAGATATTTTGTTAAAGGCTTATATAAAAGCACAAACAAATATTTCTTTATATCACCTTGTTTTTGCAGGTCCTGACGGAGGTATGATGAATAGCTTACTTGAACAAGCAAGACAAGCTCGAATGTTCGATCGAATTCATTTCATCGGTTATGTGAGTGGGGAAGATAAACTCGCTGCTTATTACCATGCAGAGCTATTAGTGGTTCCATCACGGCAAGAAGCTATGTCCATAGTTGCATTAGAAGCAGGTATCTGTGGAACGCCAACTCTTTTGACTGACCAATGTGGTTTTAGTCAAATAAAAACAGTAGATCCACGTATGGAAGTTGAAGCAACAGTTGAAGGTATAGCCTCTGGTATATCTTCGCTTCTCTCTGACGAAGGTGCCTTAGCAAGGATTTCACCTGTTTGGAAGATGTTTGTTGAACAGCAATATTCTTGGGAATGCATAGTTGAAGAGTATATAAAACTTTACAAAAAAATAGTATCTTCAATAGTGTAAAAATATACAAACTTCTTTATAATCATTCACTAGACTTTTTTAAGTACAAATTTCGTAATCAGGGGAATTGTACTAAAAACAAAAACAATATAAAGCCTAAGAAAATTATGAGCTATCTATTTCCTCTTGCCTTCATGGCAAACACTTATGCTATGACTGTATTGCTCATATTTATGGGCCTTGCCGGCAATCCTAGCGTGGCGGCAGATTTCGGAATTGTTCAGGGTGCAACAGTTGCCTTATTTTATGCTTTTTCCGCCAATGCTAGAAGCTTGATACTTAAAAAAACAGCTGCCATTTCAGCGCAATCCATTATGGCTTCGCGCCTGGTATTGTTAATTCCGCTTGCCGGACTAGCATACTTGCTGAGTGTGTCTGTTGCTGGGGTGGGACAATTTTTAGCATTGTCTTTGATTGCTCGGCGCTGCGTGGAATGGCTAGGTGAAGTGCATCTTGGCGAAAACGAACGTTTGGATAATAAAGAATTTGCACTCCGTTACATGGTTTTTCAAGTGGTTTTATTAACCGTTGTTCTTGTTTGGTTACTTAGCGATTTACCTTACTCTTTGTTCGGTTTGTTGATTTGGGCACTAGCACCTTTAATGCTAAGTGTTGGATATATCTGGAAAGTTTTAACATCCATACCGGATGCCTTAGCCAAGGTGTCTTCTAGCATATTGCCTCATTTAGGCTCTACAGCAATTATAGGTGTGACTGTATATGTTTTTCGACTATTAATTTTGTTGATTATGGGTAAAGAAAATGCTGGCGACCTGTTCACTGCTTTTGCCATTGGCGGTCTAACGGGAGGAGTCTTTGCTAATGCCTTAGGTCCTAGTATTGCACTGCATGAACAACGAAGTGGCAACCATAGTTTTCCATTATTACTTAAAATATCATTATATCTAAGCCTAGTTTTAGGTGCAATTATTTTTGCATCGGCATTCTTAGCTTTACCCATTTTGAATTCGACGGGGAAGACCCATTTTTTCTGGATGGCTACCGGACTGTCCTTAATTGGCGGGGTCATTATGGTTTATGCTCAACGGATACGTTTCCAATTATTACAGCACGGTGAGGATGATGTGTTTGGCCCGGATGTAATAATGAATATCTTGCTAATTGCAGCGGTTCCATTTGTATTTTACCTGCTTGGGGAAGATGCTATGGGAGGTCTTTATTTGATAAGTGCATTATTTGCTTTTATTTTTTATTTAAGCTCTAAAAAGGGAAATGAGATGGAGAAACAGCTGCGACTTACAGGTAAAGTAACTAGGATGGTGATAGCTATCATGTTAATTTTCCCATTATTTATACAAATAAATAGTGGAGTGTTTCACGAGCCATCTATGTACTTCAATTCTGGTGGTGTTTTAGCTAATTTACCTATCCCTTTGTCTGTACTAGCATGCTTCTCAGGAATAGTTATATTAGGAGCATATAACAGGGCTTTCATCTCTTTTTCCACTATCTTTTTCACTTGTGTACTTATGGTGATGACTTCAGTCATTACTACGCTTGAGAGCCCTGGTTCAAGTGAAGCTAAGTTGGTATTGCTTGTACAATTTGTCTTGCCAATGTTTGCACTTGTTTTAGGGCAAACTTATGACCATAAAAAAAATAATGTCAATAATGTCTATGTTGAAAGTATGTTTTTTTATGTTTTAGCTATTATTATCCCACTACAGTTAATATCTACCTGGGTGCTGGGCTATTCTTTACTGGTGCCAAATATGTGGCTCTTTAGCATCTATCAGCATTTGCAATACGTGCCTGTAATCTTTGTTAGTGCTTATCTAGTTGCTCTATTTGCCTTGTGGCAGTTCTCAACTAATAAGTATTTATTATTTATATTAGGGCCGTTGATGGCTGTTTATACGGTGATGTCAATGTCAATGTTGGCTATTGGAATGCTGTTTATAGGATTTCTGGGGTTTGCTATATATCAATGGATATTAAAAGCAGAGAAGCTCCCAGTAATACTTTTCGTACTAGTTACCATGGTGACTTCGGGGTTTATACATTATCAAAAAGATATCATTTCTTATAAATTTGGCTTCCTAAACAACTTTACAGAGCAGCAAGAAATGAGAGATCAGTTAAAGGTGTTGGCTCCCAACGTTAGTGAGCGGATGGTTTATTGGAAATACTATATTAAGCAGGTTACATTAAGCCCAAAAATATTGAGTCTTGGCCATGCTAAACCACCCGATCGCACAAAATACCCGAGTGCACATAACTATTATCTTGATTTTACTTACAACTTTGGCTTACTAGCTTTACTACCTATTTTGGTGCTGTTGCTATATACCTGTGCTTTAGCTGTTCAGCGTAGGCGAGAAATATATCTTTCGCCTAAGCTTTTAGGACTTTGTATGGTGACGCTTTTCTTACTGATTGTTGATAACTCTCTCAAGGTGGGCCTTAGACAGCCATATCCTGGGATATTTACATTTTTTTTGTGGGGACTGTTGTTGAGCAGATTACTTGACTTAAGAAATACAAAGAAGCTCAATGAAGTATAATGTTGAATGATATGCGAGATTTTAGGCGTGCACAGATTTGCTACTTTTTTTTGTCTAAATAAGTAGTGTTGCTTAGCTTGATGATAACTTTTTATTAATGTTGAGGCATTAGTGCATTTAAGAAAAACAACCATTAACTTATGAAAACTCTTATATTTACCCAGTATTTTTGGCCGGAAAGTTTTCGAATTAATGATGTCGCTAAGACCCTTATTGAAAAGGGTGTAGAGGTCGAGATTTTAACTGGCAAGCCTAATTACCCTGAAGGCGCTATCTATCCTAGCTATAACGCATGGGGTTTTCAAAAAGAAGTGCAGTTTGATTTAACGATAAATCGTATTCCACTGCTTGCAAGAGGTAAAGGTGCATTACGGTTGATGTTCAATTATCTTTCATTCATTATTTCAGGTATGTTATTTGCGCCATGGGTATTACGTAAAAAAAAATATGACTTAATATTTGTGTATGCCCCATCTCCAATACTTCAAGCATTGCCCGCATTATTTCTTGGAAAACTGAAAGGTATTCCAGTTGTTATTTGGGTACAGGACTTATGGCCAGAAAGTTTGTCCGCAACTGGGTTCGTGAAGAATAAACACATCCTTAAATTAGTTGAGTATGTTGTGGGGTTTATTTATCGCCACGCTGATTTGTTACTTGTACAGTCTAAAGCGTTTATGAAACCTGTTAGGCTATTAGCAGAAAGTACACCTGTCGAGTATTACCCCAACACCGTTGGCGAAACATTCTCTGTGCGAACCACAACTGAGGTGCCTGATGTGCCTGGACTGGATGGTGGGTTTCCAGTTATGTTTGCAGGTAATATTGGTACAGCACAAGCAGTCGAGGTGATTGTCGAGGCTGCAACACTGTTGAGCGGTATTCCCGATATTAATTTTGTTGTATTAGGCGATGGCAGTCGCCGTGACTGGATGCTGCAAGAGATGGGTGCTCGTGGTTTGAAAAACATACATCTGCCAGGAAAATTTGCAATTGAAACTATGCCAGGATTTATGCAGAAGGCATCTGTTCTATTAGTAACGCTAGCTAATAAAGAGATATTTGGCCTAACAATTCCTAGTAAGATTCAAGCTTACTTGGCTGCTGGAAAACCCGTGCTAGCCTGCTTAAATGGAGAGGGTGCCAGGTTGGTGTTAGACGCTAAGGCTGGATTAGCAGTACCAGCTGGAAACCCAAAGGCTTTAGCTGATGCTGTGTTGCAATTGTATAAGGCCTCATCGCAAGAACGCGATATCATGGGTGATAATGGTCGTTTATACTATGAGCAACATTTTTCACATGATATATTAATCGATCAATTGATTAGTTATTTTCAAACAATATGCAACAAGACTGAAGAGAAGATAGAATGAAGGTATTAGTTTTTGGCGCTAGTGGAATGCTAGGGAACGCAGTAGTTCGGATGCTAAGTGAGAAAGAAGACTGGCAAGTTTATGGCACGGTGCGTTCTAGTAGTTCTAAACGATTTTTCTCAGAAAAAATTGCTGAACGATTGCTTGTTGGAATTGACGTCGAACAAAATGATTCTCTAATTAGTGCTTTTATGTTGACTAAACCAGATGTCGTTATTAATTGTGTAGGATTAATTAAACAATTAGCTATAGCTGACGACCCTTTGCAAGCAATACCAATTAATACGTTACTGCCACATAGATTAGCGAGGCTATGTGAGCTATCTGCGTCACGGTTAGTGCATATAAGCACAGATTGCGTCTTTGATGGTAGTAGGGGGGGGTACTTTGAATCTGATGCTTCAGATGCACAGGATTTATACGGGAAATCTAAGTTCCTTGGAGAAGTGGATTATCCTAACGCTATAACCTTGCGGACGTCAATAATAGGACATGAGCTTCAAGGTGCAAATGGTTTGATTGATTGGTTTTTAGCACAAAAGGGAAAGTGTGATGGTTATAGCCGAGCAATTTTTTCTGGATTACCTACGGTTGTTTTAGCAAAAATAATTCGTGATGTTGTTATCCCGCATTCTGATTTGCATGGACTTTACCATGTCGCTGCAAGCCCAATATCAAAGCTCGACTTACTCAACCTTGTCTCCCAGGTTTATGACAAGACTATAAAGATTAATCCAAATGATAGCCTTGTGATTGATCGCTCGCTAAATGCAAAGAAATTCCGTGAAGCAACAGGTTATATAGCTCCAGACTGGCAGGAAATGATTAAGTTAATGTATGCATTTAAATAGGTGTTGATTTATGTTCAAAGATAAAGTTTTAATGATTACAGGTGGTACAGGTTCTTTTGGAAAAACAGTGCTCAAACGGTTTTTATCTACAGATGTGCACGAAATTCGTATTTTTAGCCGTGACGAAAAAAAGCAAGAGGAGATGCGTATTGCGTTGAATAACGACAAGTTGAAATTTTATATCGGCGATGTGCGAGATTATGATAGTACATATCAAGCGATGAAAGGTGTGGACTACGTGTTTCATGCGGCCGCACTAAAACAAGTGCCGTCATGTGAGTTTTATCCAATGGAAGCAGTACGTACCAATGTAATTGGTACCGAAAATGTAATGAATGCGGCGACAGCTAATAATGTAAAACGGGTGGTAGTGTTAAGCACGGATAAGGCCGTATATCCAATCAATGCGATGGGGATTTCTAAGGCGATGGCAGAGAAATTGATGGTTGCTAAATCCCGCATGCAAAGTGGAGCAGAGACAGTTTTTTGTGCAACTCGCTATGGTAACGTGATGGCGTCAAGAGGGTCGGTAATACCTTTGTTTGTTTCACAACTGAAAAAAGGTGAACCCTTGACCATAACAGACCCGAATATGACACGCTTTTTAATGTCATTAGAAGATTCTGTTGATTTGGTGCTTTATGCATACGAGCATGGTCAACA
>CAZJUK010000102.1:0-6921 GCA_964549145.1 uncultured Methylophilaceae bacterium | reverse complement strand
CATAACTTGTTTCATTTCTTTATTTGATAAAAATAAGTCCTCAGTATTTTTTGACTTATTATCTGGAATCAAAAAGCCAAAGCCATCAGGGTGGCCTTGCACAATGCCTGAAATAGCTTCAATTTTTTCAGGCAAACATAGTAACCCTTTACGGTTACGCATAATTTGGCCTTCACGCTCCATAGCATTTAAACGCTTGTCAAAATGCTCATGCTCTTTATTTTCAATCTCTAACAATGCATACATTTTCGTTAAAGTTAGTGGCACTCCCTGCTCTTTAAGCATTTGCAAAACCAGTTCGCGGCTTGGTAAGGGGGATTCATATTGTTCTGCTTCTCGCTGAGCAAACGGATCATTATTACGCTTAGATATTTTTTTCATAATTTTAGTGGTCTTCTTTGACTAGATCGTTATCTAGTTAATAAGCAATCTTTCGTATAAGCTAAACAATTCACCCATTGTAAGCAACTTTAATTGCCTCATAAACCATCACAATTAGTGTTGAAAAAGCATACCCAAGGAAGAATGCTGGCAATGTAATAAGCTCTTTTTTCCAATTCAGAATACCGACTCTTTTTAATAAATACCAAGTGATAGGTAATGTAGAAATCACACTAATGGAGACGACATAAAGAGCACCGTTTAATCCAAAGTAATTATATGCGGGCACTAGAAAAGCAAATAAAACGAATAGCTGAAGCACATTCATAGGCACATCCATTTTAGGCTTTCCCATTGCAATAAAACATTGCGAAGCTATGTTTGTTCTTAACCCTAGCAATGAAAGGGATAATATTTGTATCATTGCTCCAGCAGCCACATACCGTGTGTCGTATAACACCTCAATGACGATATAGCCTACATTGAATAAAATACCACATAAAAATAAAGTGCCAAAAGTAAAATAGAAACTATATTTATAGTAAGCATTAGATAACTCTTCAGGCCCTTCTCTATGCCGTCGGCTTAATACTGGCAACACAACTGAAGCGGTCCATTTAGCAAACACGTCCGCGATTGCTTGTGACATAAAAATAGCAATACTATACAAGCCAAGTATGGTTGGAGAAACTAAGGCACCTAAAATTAATTTATCACTGCTTCTGACAAAAAATCCAAGCAAAGTGGCAAGTAGAATCCACTTACCAAAACCAATTAAATCTTTAACAATTCCAACATCCCAATGAAAATAATTGCGGCCTCCTGGCAGCGCGACATAACTTACAATCAATTTTGCAAAACTACTTACGATAACCCCTGCGACTAGAACCCATACTGATTTGTAAGTATAAGCAAGGGTAGCCATGATGATGATTCCAATCAATTGCGTGGCTAAGTCAATAATAGTTAGCTTGCCAACCTGCATATGCCTACTTGCAGTGGCTAATTTCATT
Organism: uncultured Methylophilaceae bacterium; assembly: GCA_964549145.1. GTDB lineage: Bacteria > Pseudomonadota > Gammaproteobacteria > Burkholderiales > Methylophilaceae. The sequence continues at coordinate 5,527 of CAZJUK010000102.1, read as the reverse complement.
GATTCAAAACCTGAAATAAGTGGCAAAATCGAGAGCACGGCAAGAATATAAGGTAACGATTGATCTGCATAAACGCTACCTTCAGGAACAATACCGGCCTGCTTAGACATATACAGCGCTAAAGCAATCGACAAGGCAAGCACTGTTAAAACAACGCCTCTAATCACTTGCACTGTCCACGCAGTGTCTAAAAAGTTTTTTTCATCGCCTCTCGGACTTTGAATAACATTATGCTGAATGCCTACATATGAGCACATGTACAACCCTACAATAACAGTGTTAGCAACTGTCATCACGCCAAACATCTCAGGCACTAATAGACGTGTTAAAACTAAATTGCTAACAAGGCGTAGAAATTGCCCTCCTATCTGCCCCATACCAACCCAAATAGTTGACTGTACGACTGGACGTCCAGAAATTAAAGTGCGAATTTTTTTCAAATGAAAAGCTTCCTAGAAGAGCTTGATACAGAACGTACGATTATACAACAATCAATACAAGTATCATTATTATTAACCAACAGAAAGAAATCTTGTAACGATTTTAGTTGGCGCGAAAAAATGCAAGAAAAACCGTATAATGGATGGGCTTTCCCACATATTTAAGAAAAATATCATTAGGTTTTAATTTATGCCAGAACACATTAAGGCGTTAATATTTGTCAGCGTTTTTTCAACACTTGTATTTTACTTTTCACGCAAAGCTTTTGGAGCTGTAGTTGATAAAAGTGAAATTGCTCACTGGCAAAAGTCTTGGCTAGTTGTTACAGGTCTTGCTTTTTTAACAGGCAATTTCTGGCTATTTGTTCTTACTAGTAGTCTTTATCTTAAATTCGGCCTTAAATCCTTAAAAAATAAATTTCCTGTTTATTTGATTTTATTTATCGCGCTACCATCAATGTATTTACGTATTCCTGGCTTTTTAGACTTTAGCTATATAACCATGTTAGGGATTGCAATTCTCATCCCGTTATATTCCACTAAATGGCGTTTTGATGCTCCTAGGATAGGTAGACCATTAGCTGATAAATTACTCATAGCCCTAATCTTACTTTTCGTTATATTAAATATGCGCGGCACTACATTTTCAGACAGCATACGTTCTGGAATCACACTAACATTTGAATGGTTTTTACCTTATTTTATTGCTAGTCGAGTTATTAAAGACTTTAATCAATTAAAAACAGCAATGATTGCATTGATGATTACTTGCATGATTGCTGGAGTAATCGGAATTGTTGAATATTCTATGGCTTGGGTTTTATACCACTCCTTACCAGACGTTTTAAATGCCAACTTTGATTATGGTGAATACCTCGCACGCGGAGGAGTTGTACGTGCGCCATCTTCTGTTGGGCACGCTTTGGCATTGGGTTTTATCACTGTTGTCGCGTTTGGTTTTTATCTATTCTTATCACAATTAATTACAGATAAAAAAGCAAAACTATTCTGTATATTTAGCCTGGCTGCTGGATTTTTAGCACCTTTAGCCAGGGGTTCATGGGTCGCTGCATCAGCATTAGTGGTCATATTTATTAGCATAGGTCCAAAAGTAGTAAAACGTTACATGATTTTGCTTGTTGGCCTTTTAATTGCAATTCAGGTACTCCCTATATTTCCTGCTGGTAAAAAAATAATAAATTTACTTCCATTTATTGGCAATGTAGATCAATTTAATGTTGATTATAGAGAGCGTTTAGTTGAAAGATCTTTTATTCTAATTAATAGAAATCCATTCTTTGGTGTTTATGACCCTATGCAGCACCCTTTCTTTGAGGACATGATACAAGGACAGGGAATTGTCGACATTACCAACTCTTATCTTTTGATTGGTCTAAATGGGGGTTACACTGCTCTGATTCTTTTCGTTTGGTTTTTTGTCTTTACATTATTTAAGCTAAACAAAGCTCTCAAAAAAGTAAAAGACAAAAAAAGTGAAGAGCATCTATGTGGCCGTGTACTTTTTGCAACATTGTCCGCCGTTTTAATCAATATGATTAGTGTAGGTCTGATTTTAGTAATACCAACTATGGTTTATATTTTAGTTGGCTTTATTTTTAGCTATATAAGAATCATAGAAAAAAATGCGACAATTAAATATTAGTTTCAATCGTTTTTATATGTACCTAGAACGCCATAATCCGTACGATCTTGTATCACTTCACGTACCAAATTAATATCTATTTTTTTGGAATTGGTCGAGTAGCCATAGACTAAGCTTGTATCGCATAAAATGTTGATAGCTCTAGGAATGCCTTTGGAATACTCCGCAATTAACCTAGCAGCTCCTGATGTGAATAAAGGCTGATCTCTACCTACAACATGCAATCGATGCTGAATATACTTTTCAACTTCGAATGCTTGCAGTGGTGGAATATAAAAGTCTACAGAGACACGTTGGTAAAACTGCTCAAGCTCTGGTCGTCGTAATAAGTCTCTTAATTGTGGTTGCCCAACTAAAATAATTTGTAGTAACTGGTCTTTATCCGCATTAATATTCGACAGCATTCTTAACGACTCTAAGGCACCCGGCGTAAGGTTCTGTGCCTCATCGATAATAAGAATAATCCTTTTACCACCTGCATAACTTCTTATTAGAAACTGTTGAAACTCATCGAACAAAGCCAAACTAGACTTACCTTCATAAGGCTGGTTAAATGCAAGCATTATCCAGCCAAGCAAATCATCAATATCCTTGTGAGTATTGTAAACAATACCTACTGTAATATCTTCGCTGAGATTATTTAGTAAATGACGAACAATTGTTGTTTTACCACAACCAATTTCCCCACATATTACAGAAAATCCAGCTTGATTTTGAACACCATATTCCAACATGGCATATGCCATACTATGACGGACACTGAAAAATAAAAATTCCGGATCTGGCTGAATTGAAAATGGCTTTTCTTTCAGACCATAAAAGTTTTCATACATTTAAAATCATCCTAAATACGTACAAACTGACTAACTTAACAAAAATACTACTAAAATACAGTTTATACTAAATAATTGAACATTAATGGCGATGAGTTGATCGCCACTCTTTAAAAACTAACTGGGGAAACACAACAGCATCAATCATATAGCGTTTAGCTAAACGTTTTGGTTCGGATATAACGCGATGCAGCCACTCTAAACCACACCTTCTCATCCATATTGGTGCTCGTGGCTTTTCGTTTGCTAAAAAATCAATGGTAGCACCGATACATAATGCGGCTTTTACAGAAATATCTTTTGCGTACTGATTTATCCACAATTCCTGTTTTGGCGCTCCTAACCCAATAAGTAACAAATCTGCACTACTTTTGTTAATTATTTCACAAATCGTCATCGATTCTTTTTCACATTTATCAAAACCAAAATCAGGGCTTAAAGTACCCACAATATTCACGATTGGCCATTGCTGATTAATATTTTCTTTAGCTTGATCAGCTACGCCTGGCATAGCACCCAATAAAAAAACTTTTATAGGTTTTTTATTAACGTTAGCGTAGTTAAAAATTTCAGGCACCAAATCACTACCAGGTACTGTTTCTGGGATATCAACACCTAGCAGGTTTGCAGCCCAAACAACTGGCTTACCGTCTGTTACAACTAGCGCAGCTTTATTATAAGCATGCTGAAGTGCGATATTTTTTTGTACCTGAACAATATGGTCAACATTAGGTGTTATCACGAATTTACAATGCTTTTCAGCTTCGGATACCCAACCCATAACGATATTCACGGCATCCTTCATTGTGACGGGGTCAATCAATATATTAAATATATCAATGCGTGGTTTTGTGCTTATTTTTTTTTTAGTTTCCATATATTATTCAATCACGTTTAGAGCGAACCCATTCAACTTGTTTATTTAAAAAAAACTTGATATATAAAGGGACTTTAATCAAAGCATAAACAGGTGCATAACATAACTGTTTAAAGCTGATGATATTCTTACCAAAGCCTCCCCAAGCCAAGCCAATTGCCATTGATAGCATACTCAAAAGTAGAAAGTTCAAGTAAATAACAGCTTGACTAGCAAAAACAAGACTAACCAGAAAAGTTGATATGCAAAGTAAACTTAGCATTGCTAATGGAGGTACAAGCAAATCACATGCCAAACCCAACATTTGAAAGTTTTTATTCTTAAGCGCTTCAATCAATAATTTGGGAACCTCATTAAAAATCATACTTAAATGCCCATGCTCCCAACGAGTTCGTTGAGTAGTAACAGCTTGCTCAGTCGGAGGAAAAACACTGGTGACAAGCGCATTAGGAAAAAAAATTGGTGCTTTATTATTTCTAGCCAAGTCAACACCAAGCTTCATATCTTCTACTATATGACCACTCGCAAGATTGATATTCTTTATATCTTCCCATAAAAATGCCATACCCGTTCCCATCAATTGGCATGGAAGGTTTAGGTTTAACATACCTAAAGGTCTGGCTTTATTCTTAACTACCCAAGCAAAACTAGCTATTTTTTGTTTCAAACTAGGGGTAGGCTGTGCTTCCATTAGATAAAGCGCTTGAACTGGCCTGTCATAATCAACACAGGCATTCACCAATTTACTTATAGAGTTTTTAGTTACAATACAATCTGCATCAATAATCAAAATGACTTCAGGTGGGTGTGGTTCAAGATGTTTTAGGCCATAATCAAGTGCATATCCTTTTCCACGCTCATTGAGATTATTTCGCTCAATAATATCGACTCCTAATTTTGTTGCGATGCTAGCAGTAGCATCAGTACAGTTGTCGGCAACTACCAAGAGCTTATCCCCTATTTTTAGTTGAGGAACAATCGATAATATTGATGCTGAAATGACTAACTGCTCGTTGTGCGCAGGCATTAGCACTGCTAGTGAGGGCTCCTTACATTGACTTTTTCTGTTTAAATTCTTAATTATTTTTTTTGAAAAAATCGCACTCAAGATTTGTATAAGAAAAATTGATACAGGGATCATTAAAATGATAACTAATACTAACAATATATAATTAATCAGCATCAAAATAATATTTTCTCAATAAATTTGCTTTCATTAGCTTAATTTTATTAACCCTTCAAGAGACTCAATAATCGTATTTCTTTTATGGTACTGACTTCTCTTTTTTGAAGCAATTTTAGAGACATCTCTAATTGCGGGTGCCATAGGTATTTGAAACATGCCAATATCATCTATCAGTATACCGCCATGCTCTTCCCAAAAAATGTTGTAATTCTTGAGAAACTTGGTATTTTCATCAAATCCAAAATACTTATGCCGATGATGTCTATTTTGGTCCTTAACACCCAGCAGTTTCTGGACGCCCAGTCTTTTTGTAACAACTTTTAAAACCTCTACTAACAAACTTTTTGGTCTTAAGCCATGAAATTCTTTTGTTAAACTTCTAAAGATCTCCAGTGATTCATTTCCCGGTATACCGCTATGTATGCCTTGAACGACGCCAATATATGCCACCGTCTTACCTTGATACTCTCCCAGCGTAAAAGCAATCGTTACAACTCTTAAATCATTTTTAAAAATATTAATACTTAA
>CAZJUK010000101.1:0-7026 GCA_964549145.1 uncultured Methylophilaceae bacterium | reverse complement strand
TTGCAAGGCACTAATACCTTGGCTGAAAAAGGTATTCGGCGTGTTGGACCATATATGGTGACGAAGACCATGAGTAGCGGTATTGCAGCTTGTTTAGCCACTGGTGCAAAAATTAAAGGCGTCAACTACGGCATTAGTTCTGCTTGTTCAACCAGTGCGCACTGCATTGGCGCAGGCGTAGAACAAATTCAACTTGGTAAACAAGACGTTATTTTTGCTGGTGGTGGCGAGGAAGAACATTGGACTATGAGTTACTTATTTGACGCCATGGGTGCCCTAAGCAGCAATTATAACGATACACCAGATAAAGCTTCACGTACCTATGACGCTAACCGTGATGGTTTCGTTATATCTGGTGGTGGCGGTGTTGTGGTATTGGAAGAGTATGAACATGCCAAAGCACGAGGCGCAAAAATATACGCAGAAGTGCTTGGCTATGGTGCTACTTCAGATGGTCATGACATGGTTGCACCGAGTGGCGAAGGGGCAGTGCGTTGTATGAATTTAGCGTTGCAAGGTCATGATGGTAAGCAAATTGAAAAAGTTGATTACATGAACACACATGGCACCTCAACACCCGTAGGAGATAGCAAAGAAATTGAGGCGATTCGTGAAGTGTTTGGGTCGGATAATAATGTTGCGATTGCTTCTACTAAATCGCTTTCAGGCCATGCACTAGGTGCAGCTGGGGTCAACGAAGCGATATATACTATGATCATGATGGAAAATAACTTTATTGCGGCTTCTGCCAATATTGAAATATTAGACCCAATAACAGAAGGCTTAAACATCGTACAAAAACGTGTTGATAATGTGAAAATTGAAACAGCACTATCAAACAGTTTTGGTTTTGGTGGCACCAATGCCACATTGGCGCTATCAACTAAAAACCTATGAAGCGCATTAGTTAGGTATCTAGATATTCAAAGATAACCTATGCAAAAGTTAGTATTCGCTTTAATTGTTTTGTTGTTAGTAAGTTGTGCTTCCGTGATGGGCGATCGCACGATTAACGTGTCAGAAGCGCAGATTCAAGAAAAGCTTAACGAGAAATTGGCCATTCCGATTTCATTATTAAAAGTGTTTGATGTGAATTTAAGTAATTCGCTAGTGACTTTTGATAAAAATACAGGCCGCATGAACACCACCATGGATACCAAATTATCGAGTGCTTTATTTGGTGAGAGCTTGTCTGGGAAATTAGGTATTTCTGGTAAGTTACGTTTTGATGTAGCCACTAGTTCAGTTGTGTTAGATGAGCCTGCTGTTGAAGAATTTAATTTTGACGGCGCTGGTGGTAAATATAACGACTTATTGAACGCTTTGGCAAAAACTGTAGGTAGTGAGATGTTGGATGGTTTAGCTTTGTATACAGTTAAGCCAGAAGATTTGACCATCGGGTCGACGACTTACAACCCCAAAGACATGCAGATTACCGATAGCGGGTTAGAGCTAACGTTAAGTCCGCAATAAATTTAACTTGCAATAGTGATCTGCTTTATAAAATAAGTGCTGCGGCTACTTTGCGGCCTTCAGCCATTAAAATATTATAGGTTCTGCAAGTGGCAGCAGTAGTCATGCATTCAAGCGCTATGCCTTCATTCGTTAGTGATTGAAACATTTTAGGGTGCAAAAATTGATGTTGTTTACCTGTGCCTAATAAAATCACCTCAGGCTTTAACTTCACTAAATCGGTAAAACTAGCATCTGTGATATCTTTTAAAGTATTGATCGGCCAATTCTCTATGATTTGGTCCGAGAGCAAAATAAGACTTTTGTTATAACGCTTTTTATTGATTTCAATAAAGTCGGCTTCGTAGCCAGTGATAAGAAAATTATCTTTTGTGGTAGTGAGATGTAGCTTCATTGCTTTACCTTGATATCCCTTTCGTTGAGTCCAGACCCTATTCTAATGTAAACTGTATTCTTTTATAAATTTTGCTTTCAAATATTAAATAGTATTTATTCGTTATAAATATTTGTTATGCAACTATCAGAGAAACTATGCAGCCATTAAAAAAATCTATCAAGCTTGATAAAGTTTGCTACGACATTCGTGGACCAGTACTTGAGCACGCGCGCCAGATGGAAGAGGACGGTCATAGAATTATCAAGCTTAATATAGGTAACCCAAGTGTATTTAACTTTGATGTCCCTGAAGAAATTCGTCAGGACGTGATTAGAAATATTTCTAAATCCGGTGGATATACGGATAGCAAAGGCTTGTTTGAACCGCGTAAGGCGATTGTGCATTACACACAGAGGCAGCGTGTTGCTGGAGTGAGGGTAGACGACGTTATCCTTGGCAATGGCGTGTCTGAGCTTATTGTCATGGCAATGCAAGCTTTGCTAAACAATGGTGATGAAGTGTTAGTGCCTATGCCTGATTATCCATTATGGACAGCTGCGACGACATTGGCGGGTGGCGTTCCGCAACATTATGTTTGTGATGAAGAAAATGAATGGCTGCCAGACCTTGAGGATATTGAATCAAAAGTTACTGAAAAAACGCGTGCGATTGTGGTGATTAACCCTAACAATCCTACTGGTGCGCTTTACCCAAAAGAAACCTTAGAAGGCTTGATTGAGATTGCACGGCAGCATGAGTTGGTTATTATGGCTGACGAGATTTACGATCAAGTACTATTTGACGGGAATGAACACATCTCAATGGCATCATTAGCCGAGGATGTGTTTTTTCTGACTTTTAATGGGCTCTCTAAAAACCACCGTGCCTGTGGCTATCGCGCCGGATGGATGATTACGTCTGGTGATAAGTCACATGCGAAAGATTTCATAGAGGGTTTGGACATATTGGCATCGATGCGACTTTGCTCCAATGTGCCAGGTCAGTTGGCTATACAAACGGCACTGGGGGGCTACCAAAGTATTGATGATTTAGTTGCACCAGATGGGCGCATATGTCAGCAACGTGATATCGCCTACGAAATGTTGACGGCTATTCCTGGTCTTAGTTGTATGAAACCTAAAGCAGCCATGTATTTATTTTTCACACTAGACCCAGAGATTTACCCGATAGAAGATGATCAGCAATTTGTTTTAGATCTGTTGCTCGCAGAAAAGGTGTTGATAGTGCAAGGGTCTGGTTTTAATTGCCAAACACCGAATCATTTTCGGGTCGTATTTTTACCCATTGCTGATGAACTGAAAGATGCAATGAAGCGTATTGACCGTTTTTTAAAAAAATATAGAGAGAAGTTTGGAGCTAAAGTTTGAAAAAGCTTAATGTAGGTATTTTAGGGTTAGGCACCGTCGGAGGTGGTACTTATGAAGTACTCACAAGAAACGCTGCTGAAATTACACGACGCACAGGTGTCGAAACGCAAGTTGTTCAAGTAGCAGATAAAGATGCTGAACGTGTAAGAGGCATCGTTAGCAAAAATGTGAGCGTTACCAACGATGCATTTGAGGTCATTAACAACCCAAATGTTGATGTTGTAGTGGAGTTAATTGGTGGTTCTGGCATTGCTAAAGATCTGATTTTAAAAGCCATCGCTAATAAAAAACATATTGTGACAGCGAATAAAGCCTTAATCGCAGTGCATGGTAATGAGATATTCTCTGCTGCACGCGCCGCTGGCGTCATGGTAGCTTATGAAGCAGCTGTTGCTGGTGGTATCCCTATTATTAAGGCATTGCGCGAAGGCCTAGTGGCAAACCGGATTGAATGGGTTGCAGGTATTATTAACGGGACAACCAATTTCATTCTTACTGAAATGCGTGAAAAAGGCTTGAGTTATCAAGACGTGATTGGTGAAGCTCAGCGTTTAGGCTATGCAGAGGCCGACCCAACATTTGACGTCGAAGGCATTGATGCAGCACACAAACTCGTTATTATGTCGGCAATTGCGTTTGGTATGCCAATGAAATTTGAACAAGCCTACACTGAAGGCATTACAAAACTGGCGCAAATTGATATTAGCTATGCTGAAGAGTTAGGCTATAACGTGAAATTAATGGGCGTTACTAAACTAACTGAAAAAGGTGTGGAATTACGCGTGCATCCAACACTCATTCCAGAAAAACGTTTAATGGCAAATGTCGATGGTGCGATGAATGCTGTGTTGGTACAAGGCGATGCAGTTGGCCCGACACTATATTATGGTGCTGGTGCTGGTGCTGAAGCTACTGCTAGTGCCGTTGTTGCTGATATAGCAGATATTGCACGGCTAATGCATGCCTCACCTGAACAACGCGTGCCATACCTAGGTTACCAGCCCGATCAAGCTGAAGACTTTCCTGTTTTGCCAATAGAAGAAATTTCTAGTGCTTATTATTTGCGCTTACATGCTTCTGATGAAGCCGGTGTGCTCGCTGATGTGACAAAAATATTAGCAGCTCGCAGTATTTCAATCGATGGCATGTTACAAAAAGAGCCAAAAGTAGGTCAAGTAGAAGCAGATATTGTAATTTTGACGCATACTACTGTTGAGAAAAATATAAACGCTGCAATTAACGAAATGAAACTGTTGCCAGAAATTACTGGGGAAATCGTTAAACTTCGTATGGAATCACTTGATGGCTAATTTAGCCTCGTTAATTTATGTCCATTAGAATATATGCATTAAGTCTTAGTTCTATTAATTTTTATGAAATATTGAATTTATGAAATACATTAGTACGCGCGGGCAATCACCTGCACAAAATTTTAGTGATATTTTATTAGGTGGTTTAGCCCCTGATGGTGGCTTATACTTACCAGAAGAATATCCTAAATTTAATGATGCTGATTTAAATGCCATGCGAGATATGAATTATCGTGATTTAGCATTTGCGATCCTAAGTCGACTGATCGAAGAAAATGATATTCCAGCTGCAGATTTACGCGCAATTATCAATAAAACTTACCGCGCAGTCGTCTATGCTCATGTGCGTGATGGTCAAAATGCAGAAGATATTACGCCGATTTTAAAACTAGAAAACAACCTCTATTTGCTCAATCTTTCAAATGGGCCAACTTTGGCCTTTAAAGATATGGCCATGCAGTTGTTAGGTAACTTGTTTGAGTATGTATTGGCTAAACGAAATCAAACTACTAATATTTTAGGTGCGACATCTGGTGACACTGGTTCAGCGGCTGAGTATGCAATGCGTGGTAAAAAAGGTGTGCGCGTATTTATGCTTTCACCGTATGGAAAAATGAGTCGTTTTCAAACTGCGCAAATGTTCAGTTTGCAAGATGAAAATATTTTCAACATTGCAGTAAAAGGCGTTTTCGATGACGCACAAGATATGGTTAAGGCAGTATCCAATGACCATGCCTTTAAAGCTGAGTATAAAATCGGTGCTGTGAATTCCATCAACTGGGGACGCATTGTTGCACAGGTGGTGTATTACTTTAAAGGTTACTTGTCTGTTACTAAAAAAAATAATGAAAAGGTCAGTTTTGCCGTGCCAACTGGTAATTTTGGTAACGTATGTGCTGGACACATTGCTCGCATGATGGGTTTGCCTATTGATAAGCTGGTGATAGCAACTAATGAAAATGACGTGTTAGACGAGTTCTTTAAAACCGGTGTCTACCGTCCGCGTGGCTCAGAAAATACTTACCATACCTCAAGTCCTTCGATGGATATTAGTAAAGCGTCTAATTTTGAGCGCTTTATATTCGATCTAGTCGGGCGAGATGGCGCTAAAATGCGTGAGCTTTGGCATAAAATTGATTCGGGTGGTGCATTTGATTTAAATGATGGAGGCTACTTTAAACAAGTTGTTGCTTACGGGCTTGAATCTGGTAACAGTAACCATGAAAATCGAATACAAATTATTCGTGCTACAAAAGCAAAATATAATGTCACTATTGATACCCACACGGCTGATGGTTTAAAAGTCGCAATGGAACATCGCGTTTCAGATACGCCAATGGTGGTGTTAGAAACAGCACTGCCTGCTAAGTTTGAAGAATCAATAAAAGAGGCCCTTGGTGAAAAACCAGCACGCCCAGCAAGCTTAGAAGGCTTGGAAGAGTTGCCACAGAAATCTGAGGTAATGGACGTCAGTGTTGATGCGATAAAAGCATATATTCAAGAAAAAACAACATGAAGCAATATTTAGCACTTTGCCAAAGAATTGTCGATGAAGGAGTATGGGTCGAGAATAAAAGAACTGGTAAGCGTTGTTTGACTGTAATTAATGCCGATTTAACTTATGATGTTGATCAAGGTAATTTTCCTCTAGTTACTACTAGGAAGAGCTACTACAAGTCAGCTATCGCAGAAATGATTGGTTATATTCGTGGTTATGATAATGCTGCAGATTTTAGAAAAATTGGTACCAAAACTTGGGATGCCAATGCAAATAAAAATCAAGATTGGCTCGTAAACCCTTTTAGAAAAGGTGAAGATGACTGCGGTTTTATATACGGTAAAGTAGGCAGAAACTTCCCTAAGCCAGATGGTGGAAGTGTCGATTTACTAAAAAATATATATGATGATTTGCGTGCTGGCATTGATAATCGAGGTGAGATTTATTCGTTTTATCATCCTGGCGTTTTTCACATGGGATGTTTGCGTCCATGCATGTATAGCCATCATTTTTCATTGCTTGGCAATACGCTTTATCTCAACAGCACGCAAAGAAGTTGCGATGTGCCATTAGGTTTAAATTTCAATATGGTACAAGTTTACTTTATGCTCGCGATAATGGCACAAATTACAGGCCATAAGGCAGGTAAGGCTTATCATAAAATCGTCAACGCACACATCTACGAAGACCAACTAGATCTAATGCGAAACAAGCAACTAAAACGTGAGCCATTTGAGCCACCTCAATTAATTATTAATCCGGATATTAAAAACCTAATAGATTTAGAAACTTGGGTTACGGTGGATGATTTTAAAGTGCAAGGTTATGAATGCCATGACCCTATTTCATATCCGTTCAGTGTCTAAAAGCTTGTAGATATTTTCGAAATATATTCTGCTATTTAAACCATCCACAGCATTTAAATCACCAGGCATGGTTTAATAAAGTTATATTTTGAGATAAAAAAGAGGCTGCCCTTTT
>CAZJUK010000100.1:3145-7049 GCA_964549145.1 uncultured Methylophilaceae bacterium | reverse complement strand
TAAAAAATATCCATGTTAGTTTAGTCATTATTTTCATTTTCGTTTAACACCCTAGTTAAGGTAATTTTGATTTGCAACTCAATTAGATTCGATTTTTTTAACTAACCATTTGCTCTGGGTTAGTTTTTTCATGGCTATTTCACTAAAATGACCTCTGATTAAAATACGTCGACCCTTATTTTTGAAATCATTGCGGCTAGTGAATGTCTCTAATTTTTTAGTCCAAGAAACATAATCAAGTGGTGCTGGAATAATTAGCTCTCCAGTCTTTAATTGGCCTATGATCGAAGTTTTTACATCCACTTTCGTGATCTGGCTATTTTTTTTATGATAGCGACCCAACAGCTCCGCTGACTCAGTAACAAAGCGGGCCTGACCTTCTGAGGTCACAGTTAGTGCAAGTTCGATCACCTCCGGTCTATTTTTTACGTCTTTAAGCATAACTAATGCACGAACAAGTCGCCCTCGAAGAGTAAACGTATACCATGGATTTCTAAGAAAGCTATCTACGGTATTCTGTGAAACACCCATTGACAATAGGGCTTTTTCATTTAGAACTTTTAGGTCCCCAGGAGGCAGATCCCAAACCCAATCTGTGAGGGTCGTTGATGCCGAAAGTATCATTCCAGCTGGAGTCACCATTTGAATAGCTGTAATCCCAAGACCTCCAGCAAAAGCTGCCCAGGCGACTTCATCGAGTTTTTCAGATAAAGCTATATTTGTTGTGTAGGGATCAACACGAAGCTTTTTTGCGAGTTGCCGACGTTGTTCACTGTAGCCAAAAATGTCAACTGCGGTGTTGCCAGCCATTTTTACGCTAGCTTCAGCCAGATCAGACTCTGAAGACACTTTGGTATCGCTGGTAGTTGCTCCCGGAAGCTTTGATTCTTGATCAGATGCTACCTGGTTTACTTGCTCATCTTCTGCAGCTTTATCACCTAATGTCTGAACGCCTGTTTTAGTAGCACGGTAAGTTCTCTCGAAAAAACGACCGATGCCAGTCCCCATTCCTCGGACAGTTTCTTTCGGTTCTGTTACCAGCGTTTTAATTTCGTTGCCGATTTCTTTTCCTGACTTCTTCAACCCTTCAAGAAAAACATCGCTTTTCGAATATTCATCCAACTGCTTAATGGCTGCTATTTCAACCAAAAGAGTTTTTACCAACTTCGGGCTTCGGGGATGAAATATACCAAAATCTGATTGTACCGTGAACGTCATAAGGAAACCGTCCGTAGGCACCTTACTATTTATTCGATATAGATCCCCTTTTAGAGGGATGCCATCTAAAAGTTCGGAAGCATCTAAGACTGCTGGTGTTTCGTAATCTATTGTGGCGGCAACCACATTTAGATGCATAAATTGGGCTAAAACGATTACAGCAATAATTAGCATAGCGGGGGTATATCGAGTCAAACTTATTGTCATTATTATCCTTACCCTAAATACCCACTATATACTCTTCAGAATAGCATCTATTTGTCACAATGTGCTTATTTTTCGTAACAGTATGATTTTAATTTTCCATAATAAAATCTAACCTAAACTGCTATTTTAACCTTTTTGAGCGAGTTATTATTACTCAGCTAACGTAATGGGGATGCCATTATATAAAGATAACTTTACTAGCCTATTCTCTTTTTTGTCTGAAGTGGTGAGTCAAATTTAAAAAACCTCACAGCGATTCGGGGCTTTCCCATTTCTAGCTTGGGCACACCCACAGCGCGCTTAGAATAAAATAACACCTAATATCTAATATTGTTGAATGTTATAGATAAAAAATATAGCAGGTTAGCTCATGCTTTTTATAGCTGATTAATACATTGCTTCCGCTTTAACAATTTATTATAGTGTGATTAAGCATTGTTTAATCTTTAGAGTTAAACAAACAATATGAATACACCACATCACCAATTAGGTTATGTGGTCGCTCGCTTCCGTATAATGACTGTTATGTTCCAAATTAATTTAAATCACTAAGAGTAATAATTGAATACAAGCAATCTAATACTAACCTTAGTTATTAGCACTTCACTAATTGGATGTTCGGCAACCAAAGAGTCGAGGGAAGTCCAATTTGTAGAAAGCATAAAGCCTTTTACTTCTGACGGATGTAGCGACTTCCCTAATGGCACATTTGAACATAAAGAGTTATGGCTATCCTGTTGTACTGACCATGATCATTCTTATTGGCAAGGTGGTACATATGAGGAAAGGCTAACCGCAGATAAACAACTTGAACAATGTGTTTCTAACGTAGGTGAGCCGTTGATAGCCGAACTCATGTTAGCTGGTGTTCGTGTTGGGGGAAGTCCATACTTCCCCACCTCCTTTCGGTGGGGATACGGCTGGCCTTATCCAAGGTTTTATAAGGCTTTAACGACAGAAGAACAGAAGAAAATTAACACTCAAAATTAATCTCCCCGTCCGCTCTTGCGATTTATTATATAAATAGTTAGATAGCTTTAAAAAGCAAACACCCATCAGCTTGAATGTTCTAAAAAAAATGTTGCTTTACTCTCTGCGAAAGTCAACTACCTATTACAACCCATTTACTTTTCTCCAAGAGCGCTTGGTGTGCCATAAGCATTGTTCCCATCACTCGGCTGAACATAAAAGTAGAGAAGCATAATCGTACCAATAAATGGCAACAATCCAATCAGAAGCCACCAAGCGCTGCGCCCAATGTCATGGAGCCGCCTAGCAGTTACGGCTATAGATGGAAGAAGTAATGCCAAAGATACCAACAATGAAAGAGGCTGTCCATTTATGGACTGAATTACATCAAACCCTAACAAAGGCCTAATAACTACATTGTCAATTAAACGGGTTATATTAAGCAGTATCATTAGCAAAAAAACCCACCACCAAAACTCTGATCGTGATGCACGTCCAGAAAATGTGCTGTAATTCGTTAATACAGAACGCGCTGCTAGTATGATGCTGCTCATGGCGCAAACCCTCCTGTTTTATATTATGAGATTAATATATGAAGTAATTTTTGCAGTCTCAATTTTATACCCCATAAAAAAAGAAAATAATTAAGATAATATTAAATAATTAATTTGTGTCCGATTCATTCCCCGTTATGCTGTTAATTTTTATATCTCCGTCTTCTTCATCCAAAATAATGTCGACAAAAGGTTTCAGCTTGTCTGAGTAAGACCAAGGCCATAGATGTAAATACGTCGATGCATACGCCCCTTCGCTGAGAATAAACAGCGCTCGCAAACCATCAGTAAAATAAGGGTCATTTTCAGCATTATATGATGGGGACTTTAGTGTAGTCACAGGAACACCTTCAGTGAGGGCAAATGCTTGCATGTGTTTATCTTCCATTAAGTCTTGAAACAAATAAAAGCGCGCTTCATCTACATCAGGGTCAATAATATGTGTAGTTGGTGGCCATAATTTCCAAGTCATTTTGACACCTATATCTCGGCTAATTTGCCCAACCCATACTGCCCTACCCTCAAAATTAACAGGTGCCAACCAAAGCCTCAAGTGCAAACGCTCGTCAATTACTTCTCTAGCTTTTTGAAATGCTAAGTCATGCTCTCTATCAAAAAAGAAAAGTGGCGATATTGGCGCATATCGGTACCGTGATCCAGAAAGAAAAGCACCTACCATTCTCTTTATAGACCCATTAGATGTTGGCTCAGTTACATCCCATTGCCTACCTATTAAAGCAGCTCTTATCTCTACCATTGATCCAACGAATGCAATATTCATTGGATCGCCTGAAATACCTTTAATATTAGCAGTACAACATGATAACGTTTGAAGCCAGTTTCGTAATTCTTCTTTATTTAATGAATCTGTATTGCTGTGTGCATCTAACACCTTCTGGTCAACACTATAATAGTTACTTGGTAAGCCAGGAACAGGCACAACAAAATGAAAACTA
>CAZJUK010000100.1:0-3045 GCA_964549145.1 uncultured Methylophilaceae bacterium | reverse complement strand
AACACTATAATAGTTACTTGGTAAGCCAGGAACAGGCACAACAAAATGAAAACTATTAGAAAGCCCAACGCCTTTCATTTCAACCCATATTGACTTCATCCCCTCATCGGCATGAGTGTACAAAAACCCTTCAACAGTAGTGTTAGCATGAATAGTGTTGTTGATTGACTGGTTATGAAGTTCGTTGTATGTGTCTTCTGTATTAACTTGAAATGCCTTTTGAAGACGTCTAGCAATCTCGTATGGCGGGTAATAGTCAGGATCGCTAGCTATAGGAAATAACAGTCTTGGGACATCGCTTTTATTAGTAATCTTGACGTAAATAGCTTGCACACCAACTTCATTGAGAGAATAACCAAAATGACTAATGCTCTCTTTATTACTTAATGCAGCCACCTCGACTTTAAGGTTACTTCTTTCCTTAACATGCAATCTATATCTATAATGCTCATCAAAAGAAAAAAGTTTTTCATCAACTGAGGCGCAGCTAGTCATTAAAGCCATAACTACACTTGCCCATAAAGTGCGATTAAATAATATAGGCTTCAATATTATTTTCATATAGTAAACCAGTAATTTTTTGAGTTAACGATAAATTCATAAACAAGCTATAAACTCCATACATATTGCATCAGTTGTACAATCATTAAAAGATAAAAATGTAAATATATTCGCAACCTTAATATGGACATAAACCTTAGACATAAAAATTAGTATTTAGAGTGCCCAATGCAAGAATTAGATAGTCTTAGATTAAAATTGATGTAGAGTTTGGAGCATTACCGTATTTTATCGTACCGGCTTTAATATAAGGGTTCTAAAATGAAATTTAAAAAATTACTTATAATTATAACTGTTGTTACTATGCTCTCGGCTTGTGATTTAACAACACCTGTATCAGCTATAGAAACAGCTGAAGACTCAATGCAGAAAGTAACGGAATTAGACAAGTTTTTTGTTGATCAAGGCGGGGTTATTACAACATCAGAAACTTACCCGACTAACGAATCATCTCATCAGTTTTTAAAAAATCAAAATTTAGCAGGTTAGCTGATGAATGCATTGTGTCCACTTTAACAATTTACTATAGTGTGATTAAGCATTGTTTAACCCTTAGAGTTAAAAAGAAAAACAATATAGATTACATAAGTATTATGCGAACGTGCTGGTTCGTACAATAGCAGTTAGCCCTATAGAGGAACATTAATCAAATGAATGATATATATGCGCAAGTGATCGCCGTTTTTTTAGGTTTTTTTGCGATCATGAACCCAATCGCCAATACTGCAGTCTTTGCTGGCCTAGTTCAAGACAAAAGCAAAGCGGAGCAAATTAAAATTGCAGCGAAAGCACTGATTATTACATTTTTTGTGATTCTATTTTTTGCTCTACTTGGAAAAGTTATCTTTCATTTGTTTGGTATAACCATTTCTGCATTGAGAATAACTGGAGGCATTTTGGTGTTTCTTGTCGGGTATCACATGGTTAACGGAGATAGCTCCAAGATACACTTTTCTGAAGATGATAAGGAAGCTGATATAGCCGTATCACCTTTAGCTGTTCCTCTTCTTGCTGGCCCTGGAACCATTGCAACTGCGATGAACTTTTCTTCGACAGGAGAAATAACGGGAATATTAGTTACTGTATTTGTATTTGCAGTTTTATGCGTCATCACTTTTGTTTGCTTTATTTTTAGCTTAAATATTGTAGCGGTAATAGGTAAAAATGGTCTTGGTATTGTCACTCGATTAATGGGGCTAATTCTTGCTGTTATTGGAACTCAAATGGTAATTACTGGCGTAATCACCGTTGTCCGGACCATAGGCTAACATGCTAATGAAAAGTCGCAACAACTGGTGACTACGGCTTTTTCTTAGAAAATTTATTTTACCAAAAGAACAGTAAATTCTTTATTTATTGTGCAATAGATTCATCCATTAATCCTTTAAATACACGGAGCATTAATGGGCAAAATGTGCTCACTCGTTCAGAGCTGCCATGCAGCCTTGAACCAGAGGTAATCACCTTCAAGCCTGTTTTTTGTATTGAGTTCGGGAAGCCACTTTACTTCAAATACCAATGCTCCTGATTCAGTGGGGATAATATAGTCAAGTACTGGGCCAATTCCTAGACTACGCCCTTTGAAATCACTATTTGCTCCAGAGCCACTGTCTGCACTGATTTGTTCGTAAATGAACCCGTTCACCCCAAAACCAAGAAGGCCTTTTCCTAAGGGAAGTAGCTGCTGGACGCTGACTTCAGCATGCAGCACAGATCCGCTTTTGTAGTTCGTATCATTATTTTCCGTGTTAAAAGTAACACCAGAATGTGCTCCGAAATTGAAGCCCGTTTGTTCGCTACCGTAGGAAGCTGACACCGTAGGATCAAATGTCCAATAATTTAGACCCGGATTAGCAAGTCGCCCTACCTCATAATCACCAGTTGGGGCATAGATAGGCAAAAATGCTCCAAACTGCCACGAGCTGGATTTCCACGCCAGCATTACAGGAATAAGCGTGGTGTCGCCGAGCCCACTTACTTTATCGGTACGGGAAAGGCTACCCACATTGCCAGTCACCTCCATATCAATATAAGGTAGATAGATGCCTGCACTATAGTGTGCACCGAGCACTGACTCCTCGAATGTATAAAACCCACCAAGAGTGAATGAGTTGACAGTGGAATCCAATCCAGTGGAAATCAACCCAGCAATAGGAACATTTATGGTGCTGCTGAAATCAGCATTGTAGTTAAGAAATAATGGTTGTATAAGCCATCCTGGTTGTGTCGGGGCTGCATCAATCAAGGTGGCAACATTGCCCGGAACATAATGACCACTGCCCCCTTCCTCTGCATAGGAAGTGGAACTCAAAATTGATATAACAGCCAGTGCTAATATACCTCTGAAATCAGCTAATTTTTTTAGTTTAATAGTTTTTCCTTTATCTGTTGCTATGAATTTTTTTAATAACCCACTCGGTCCGTTCTCTGTTAACTCTGTGTAGACAAACTCAGCTTGTTTTCTTTGCTTAATCTTGATTTGAC
>CAZJUK010000099.1:0-7128 GCA_964549145.1 uncultured Methylophilaceae bacterium | reverse complement strand
CGCCATTCTTTATTCCTGGCACTATTATTAACATGATTTCAGGTAATTTAAGCATTATGTTAGGTCTGAAAGGTCCAAATGTTGCGATTGTTACCGCTTGTACTACTGGTACGCATTGTATTGGTGATGCCTCACGAATGATTGAATATGGTGATGCTGATGTAATGGTTGCAGGTGGTGCGGAAGCAGCCATTACTGAGCTGTCAGTGGGTGGCTTTGCTTCAGCAAGAGCGCTTTCTAGTCGCAATGATGACCCTGCAACAGCGAGTCGGCCTTGGGATAAAGAACGTGATGGTTTTGTTATAGGCGAGGGCGCAGGTGTAATGGTGCTTGAAGAGTATGAACATGCCAAAGCACGTGGTGCAAAAATATATGCAGAGCTATCTGGCTATGGCTTAAGTGCAGATGCCTATCATATGACTGCCCCAAATATGGATGGTCCACGTAGATCAATGGTGAATGCACTTAAAAATGCACAAGTAAACGTCGACGAAGTTAACTTTATGAATGCGCATGGGACGTCAACGCCATTAGGTGATACGAACGAATCTAACGCGATTAAAGCCACGTTCGGTGATCATGCGCATAATCTAGTAGTTAACTCTACAAAATCTATGACAGGTCATTTATTAGGCGGTGCTGGTGGTCTTGAGTCCGTGTTTACGGTGTTATCTATTTATCATCAAATTTCCCCACCAACAATTAATATTTTCGATCAAGACCCCGAGTGTGATTTAGACTATTGCGCAAACACAGCAAGAGATATGAAAATCGATTATGCACTAAAAAATAATTTTGGCTTTGGAGGCACAAACGGTAGCCTAGTGTTTAAAAAGATATAAATCTTTTTAAGTGAACATTACTTTAGAAAAAGCCTGTGATTAGTTATGCACAGGCTTTTTTGTATACACTTGCTATGGTTTAATATGGGCTATGCAAAATAACCACTCAAGTCTTGTTAATGGCAGTTTTAATGATTTTATTTCACTATCTGATCGTGGTCTGGCTTATGGTGATGGCGTTTTTAGGACACTTAAAGTGACCCATGGTACACCGGAACACTGGCCATTACATTATCAAATGCTGGTCTCAAACTGCAGTGTAATCGGCTTGGTTTGTCCTAGTGCAGAACTTTTTATGAGTGATTTTGAACAGTTGTTTTCCTCAGATGAAATTTCAGTTGCTAAAATTATCGTATCACGAGGCCATGGTGATCGCGGCTATGTGTTGCCTGCTGTTATTGAGCCAACACGTATTATGATTAAATCTAATTTCCCACATTACCCGCAGGAGAATTTTGACGAAGGTGTGCAGCTTCATTTATGTGAAACCCGTTTAGCACTACAACCTAGATTAGCTGGTATCAAACATTTGAATCGGCTAGAAAATGTACTAGCAAGAATGGAATGGAATGACTCTGCAATTAATGAAGGCTTGATGATGGATACAACAAATAATGTGATTGAATGCACATCATCAAATATATTTGCTCGATATAATGATGTGCTATTAACCCCTAGTATTGATGAGTGTGGGATTGCAGGTATTTCCCGCCAACGTATTTTATCCTATGCAACGAGTTTGGATTTGAAGGTGCGTATTGAAAAAATGAGTTTAAAACAATTACTGAAAGCCGATGAAGTCATTATATGCAATAGTTTATATGGTGCATGGCAGGTGCGAAAATTAACAGATAAGCAGTGGGAAAAGCAAGCACTAGCTAGTAATTTACGTGAACTGCTAACAGCATGATACGTTTAATTAAACTAGGTATAGTGTTTGGCGTGTTTGCTATTTTAGTTTTAGCCATTTGGATGGTTTATTACGCCAAAACACCACTTAATCTAGCATCAGCTTCACAAGACATTACAATTCAGTCTAATAGCAGTCTTTCTAAGATAGCTACACAGCTAGAAGCGCAGGGTGTTATTGACCACCCAACTTCCTTTATTCTATTAGCTCGAATTCTACGTGAAGCGCCTAATTTACAAGCAGGAGATTATTCATTCAATAAAAACATCAATCCGTATGCATTAATACTATCTCTCAAACATGGTAAAACCACACAGGGCAACATTACTTTCATTGAAGGCAAAACTTTCAAGCAGGTACGTGAGAAATTAGCTAAAAATAAGGCAATTAAAACCACAATTAAACGACTCTCTAATGCACAAGTAATGACAGCCATAAACGATGGCAAAGACCATCCAGAAGGATTATTTTTTCCTGATACTTACTACTTCGATCGTGGCACAACAGATATAATTTTACTAAAACAGGCACATAAGATTATGCAAAGTAAACTTGCTAATGCTTGGGATAAAAGAGCTAAGGGGTTGCCATATAAAAATAGCTACGAAGCGTTAATTATGGCTTCTATTATTGAAAAGGAAACGGGCAAAGCCTCTGAGCGACCAACAATTTCAGGTGTATTTGTTAATCGTTTGAGAATTGGTATGCGTTTGCAAACTGACCCAACAGTGATTTATGGTATGGGTGAAAAATTCAATGGCAATATTCGGCGTAAAGATCTTCAAAAAGACACCCGTTACAATACTTACACAAGGGAAGGGCTGCCACCAACTCCTATTGCGATGCCTGGGCTGGCTTCAATAGAAGCAGCACTTCACCCAGAAAAAACAAAAGCGTTATACTTTGTGGGTAAAGGAGACGGCAGTCACTATTTTTCTAAATCGTTGGTTGAACATAATCGTGCAGTTAGAAAATATCAATTAAAACATTAATTTATCATGACAAACCAATCAAATAAACATGGAAAATTCATTACTTTTGAAGGAATGGATGGGGCGGGTAAAAGCACTCATATAGCCGATGTAGTTGCGCAAATTAAATCACATGGGTTTGAAGTAGTTTCTACCAGAGAGCCAGGTGGTACAGCACTTGGTGAGACACTTAGGGAAATTTTGTTGCACGATGCGATGCATCCTGAAACTGAAACTTTGCTGATGTTTGCTGCAAGACGTGAACATATTGCACAAGTGATTATTCCAGCGCTTAAAAGTAGTGCATATGTTATTTGCGATCGATTTACTGATGCTACCTATGCATATCAATCTGGAGCAAAAGGCGTTGCTGAGCTAAAGATAAATCAATTAGAAACCTGGGTGCAAGGTGATTTACAGCCAGATTTAACATTATTATTTGATTTGCCTGTAGAAGTTAGTGCGAGACGCTTATCTAATGCGCGTGAACCAGATAAATTTGAGCGAGAAAATATTGATTTTTTTAGAAAATTACGTAAAGCTTATCTGCAACGTGCTAACAACAATCCTAAGCGTTTTCATGTAGTGAATAGCAATCAAGATTTAGAGGCTGTTAAAAATTTAGTTAAAGTAATTATTGAAGAAAATATTTTAAATAACTGATTGTAATAAAAAAATGTATAGTTGGCAAAAATCACAATGGGAAAGTATTATGCAGCGTAAACAAGCGTTGCCTCATGCATTGCTGTTTCATGGCAGAGCTGGTATTGGCAAGTCTGAGTTTGCCATTGACCTCGCTAGAGCTTTAATTTGTGTGCAAGCGAAAGGCTTAGAAATGGCATGTGGTCGCTGCCCTAGTTGTATATGGATGAAAGAGGGCGCACATCCTGACTTTAGGTTTATTTCGCCAGAAGATGTTGATGAAAACAGCACTGCATCGAAGAAAAAGAAAACCAAAAAGAGCCAAATTTCAGTCGCGCAAATACGTCAATTATATGATTACCTAAGCTTAACAAGCCACGAAAGCCAAGGTAAACGGGTTATATTAATTTCGCCAGCAGAAACTCTTAACATCGCTTCAGCGAACGCTTTGTTAAAAATACTAGAAGAACCACCAAAGAGTACTTTCTTCTTATTAGTTAGCAACCAGCCACAGCGTTTAATACCTACAATTATTAGCCGTTGCCAAGCAATTAATATGCGCTTACCTAACAAAGAAGAAAGCGTTGCTTGGTTAGAATCTCAAGATGTTGGCCAAGCCGCTACTGTGCTTCAATATACTGGTGGTTCACCTTTATTAGCGCTACAACATCATGCTCAGATAGAGACCAACAAGCAATTATTTCAGCAATTAGAAAAGGGAAGGAATTTAGATCCATTTTCAAGCGCCCCAATGTTTCTTGCCTTAGGTATGGAACGTGCTATTGATGTAATACAAAAATGGGTTTTTGATTTAACAAATTTTACATTATCCAAACAAACCCACTATCACAAACAGCATGCAAGCGCTTTTCAAGAACTCTGTAAGAGCGTAAACTTAAAATTACTATTCATTTATCAACAAAGTTTAGTCGATGCAAAAAAAACTGCTAACCATCCTCTTAACAATGAAATGCAACTAGAAAATATATTATTAAAATATACGCAGCTTTTTATTAGCTAGTGTTAAGCAAAACAGAAAGTACTTAAATCATGGCAGAAGATAAAAACGCATCCGCAGTCACTAAGCCAGGCGTTCTTTCATTAGCAATTAAGGAAAAAGCAGCTTTATACTCAGCTTATATGCCATACGTGAACGGAGGTGGTTTATTTATCCCCACCAACAAAGCGTTCAAACCAGGCGAAGAAGTGTTTATGTTACTAAGTTTAGTTGACGATCCAGTCAAGCTGAAAGTTGTAGGTAAGGTAATTTGGATTTCACCGAGTCAGCATGCATCTCGTCCGCAAGGTATTGGTGTGCAATTTAGTGAAAAAGATGGTGGTCTTGAAGTGAAAAACAAGATAGAGTCTTTGCTCGGTGGGGCGCTTAAATCAACACGTCCTACGCATACAATGTGATCAATACCTAACGATGCTAGTAGATTCTCATTGTCACCTTAACTTCCCAGAGTTATTGGATAACATTCAAACTATCCGACAATTAATGGTTCGCGATAATATAGCTTATGCACTTTGCGTGTCAGTTACTTTAGATAAATTCCCAGAAGTGCTCAGTCTTGCTGAAACATATGAAAATTTTTATGCCTCAGTTGGCGTACATCCTGATTATGAAGATACTCAAGAGCCTGAAGTTGAAGAACTAGTCACGTTAGCCAAACATCCCAAAATTGTTGCTATTGGAGAAACTGGCCTCGATTATTTTCGTTTAACAGGTGATTTAGAATGGCAAAGAGAGCGCTTTCGTACGCATATTCGCGCAGCTATTAAAGCAAATAAGCCACTAATTGTTCATACTAGAAAGGCGCCAGAAGACACCATTCAGATCATGAAAGAAGAAGGTGCAGATAAAATTGGCGGAGTTATGCATTGCTTTACCGAAGACTTGGCCATGGCAAAAGCGGCTATTGAGCTGGGCTTTTACATTTCTTTTTCTGGCATTGTCACTTTTAAAAATGCTGCGCAAGTTAAAAAGGTCGCTCAAAGCATACCGCTAGAAAAAATGTTAATCGAAACAGACTCACCATATCTTGCCCCGATGCCTTTTAGAGGCAAAACTAACCAGCCGGGCTACGTAAAATATGTAGCTGAAGAGATAGCCAAGCTTAGAGGTATTTCATTTGAAGAAGTAGCTGAAGTAACTACAAACAACTTTTTTGAATTGTTTAAATATGCAAAAAAACAAGAGCTAGTATGCAAGTAACAATATTGGGCTGTGGTTCTAGTGCAGGTACACCAGTGGTAGGGTGCTCCTGTAAAACTTGTACATCAAATAATCCACGTAATAAGCGTACTCGCTGTTCAAGCTTAGTCACTTTAGATTCTGGTGATAATGTCTTAATCGATACCGGTCCAGATTTACGCTTACAAGCATTAAGAGAAGGCTTTACACACGTAGATTCTGTGCTTTATACACATACGCATGCAGATCACTTGCATGGCATTGATGATTTGAGGGCATTTTGCCAAATAAATCGCAAACAAATCCCTCTTTACACATATCAAGTAGCGGCTAATCACATTAAAGAAAAGTTCGGCTATACGATACGAGAAGCGACTAACTTTTGGGATCTACCTGTGCTTTCTATTAAAGCGGTTAAAGCACCTTTTGTGTTATTTAATACTCAAGTTATACCAATACCTATTAAGCATGGAAATTTAGACATTTTTGCTTACCGAATTGGTAACTTTGCTTATTTGACTGATGTGTCAAAAATCCCTGAATCATCATTAGATCAATTACAAAACTTAGATGTATTGCTAATAGATTGCTTGCGGCCAACGAAACATCCCACGCATATTAATTTTGAACAAAGTTTAGAGTATGTGAGTCGAATAAATGCTAAACAAAGTGTTTTGATTCACATGACACATGAATTAGAATATCAGTCTTTAACAAATACATTACCAAAAAATGTAATGGTTGGTTTCGATGGTTTAAAATTAGAATTTACGTAACTTGTCAACAAATGACAAAGAAATACGTTTAAGGGTTAACAAAGAGGAAAATACTATGAATTTGAATGCTTTAAAAAAGTTTGGTCTTGGACTTACCATTGCCGCGCTCACTTTAATTGGCTCAGCGCACGCTGCAGATAAAACTTACACAGAAAATGAGTTTTTAGATAGTTTTAGTGGTGAGTCACAAAAGATGGTGCTTGAAGTGCTTGGTAAGCCCGCAAAAAAACAGCTTTCAGTAAAACCAAGTAATGCAGAAAAAGTGACAGGAAAAAGTTTTAAAGGTAATGGAAAATCAAAACCAGTTAAAGTAGAAATGTTTTATTATAATAACATTGTGAGATACGACCCTAAACATACATACAAAGAAACAGAAATTACATTCGTAAACGGGCGTGTAATGAACATTGCTTTTTTCAATAATAGGTAATCAGCTATTTACATGAGTAAAAAAGCTGTTCTAGACGGCTTTTTTAATTTCTTGCTCAAATGTATTTAAGATAGTGTTTGTAACGCATGCCACTTCCATAACGGCAAGGGGCTTTTTTACTAATTCGAACATCCTGCAGGGTCTGTTTGTAAAAACGTTGTAAAGCTTGCTATAAAGCTGGATATTTTTGCTTGAGAATTTTAGGTCGTTCGAAGAAACATTCACTTGTCACAGTAAAAATTTCTGCATAATTAGTTGCTTCGGAATCACGGATACTACTTTTACTTTTCTGAACGCGCACTGTTTTAATTTTAAAATAAAATCAACCATAGTTTTCAAGAGCCATAAAGAAATTCAAAA
>CAZJUK010000098.1:0-7464 GCA_964549145.1 uncultured Methylophilaceae bacterium | reverse complement strand
AAAGGTATCCCTGCAGTGAATATAAACGGCTATACAAAACATGTGAGTTTGCAGGACTTATTAAATAGAATTAAACGTATTACCGATAGCAACAGCAAAGTCATCGTTAAATAAACTAGTGCGTTAAACACTAGTGACAAGCATAAAACACCAAAGGAAAAGTAATGATGCTAAGCAGGGTTCAGCAATATCTTAAACAACACATTAGCGTACTAATATTAATTGGCATGCTATCAGCCTGCGTAACGATTAATATTTACTTTCCCGCGGCATCCGCACAAAAAGTAGCTGATGAAATTATTGACGATGTCTGGCAACTTAAGGAGGGTGAACAGGACGACGCAAAGAAAGTGTCGCCTGATGGTGAGGCAGAATCAGTTGGTGAATCACAACCTAAAGTTACACAATAAGGAAAAGAATCATGAAAAATTGGACAATCAATGCTTGTTTAATCTTGGTGGGTCTCACTTTTAGTGTTGGTGCAAGTGCTGCCCCGGCAGATTTGGAAATTAATACCCCAGCCATAAACGCCATTAAAAGCAGCATGCAAACGCGTCATAATCAACTTGCGGCACACTATGGTAGTGGCGCCATTGGTTTAACAAAAAATGGTTTAATTGCCGTGCGAAATGTAAAGGCTGTGCCACTTAAAAACAGGCAAGGTATAAATGCACTAGTGGCCACAGAAAATAGTGACAGAACAAAACTATATAAAGAAATTGCTAACGCGAATGGGCACCCAGAGTGGGAGGGTGGTATTCGTGATTCATTTGCTGGTCGTTGGATAGATAAAGCACAAAGTGGCTGGTTTTACCAAGACGCTGGTGGCTGGATAAAGAAGTAGTGATGATAAAGCTATTTCTAAGAAGTTAATCAAGTCTGACATCATTGATTTAATAGACCAAGACAAAATATTTGCTTATCACAATGGTTTTAAATATCGAGCACTTACTAGTACAATGACTAGGCATTTCAATAGTGATTGCGTATTATTATTTATTTAAAAGTTTAAATATTGTTTTGCCAGAGCAAGGGTAAAACAAAAGCAAACTACACTAAGGAAATCTTGTGCAAAAAATATTAATCGCTTTTAATGATAACCTTTCTGCTTTGAATGCAACAAAATATGGAATTGAGCTAGCCAAAAAAATAAACGCTCAGGTGGGGCTTATTGAAGTAACTAATTATTCGATTGGTGCAGTTGAGGCAGGGGTTATGCCTATTGATTTAGAGAATGCTGGAGTCCTTCAATCTAAAGCTCATATAGAGCAAATAAAAAAAGTTTATCCTAATTTACACATAGAAGAATTTGAACCTATTGGCATACCTGATAAAGAATTGAATGAGACGATCAAGCTTTGGGATGCTGATATTTTGGTGATTGGTCATAAGGTGCATGGTCTACTTCATAGTCTGCTTTCGAGGAGCGTAGAAAAAGAGCTTTTTCACCACATCATAATCCCTATATTAGTTGTACCTGAGAGCTATAAAATGGGAGCATAATTTTATGATTGAATGACACTGGAGAAATCAATAGATTCGGACTTGATTAATTCAGTATTATTCTGAAGATCCCAATCAATTGATTTAAGTAAAGTATATCGCTTATCATCATCGCGTAATATCTCAAAAATATTTTTTTTTAACGATTGTGAATAGAGCTAGCGCAAAACTTTTCTACCATAATTAATTTTCCCAGTCAGCATCAAATTTAAAATCATCAAAAAGTGGAGCAATAATGAACGCAGAATTTCTCATTAACAAATTAACCGAGTTAACAATTTTATATAGCCCTAAATTAATAGCTGCATTGGCAGTTTATGTTGTGGGTAGCTGGGTGGTTAAAGGAATTGCACTTGCGGTTAAACACGCGATTGATAAACGCGACATTGACCCATCACTACAACCCTTTTTAGTAGGCCTTGTGAATATGCTACTGAAAGTGATGCTGATTATTAGTGTATTGAGCATGCTGGGAATCGAAATGACATCATTTATCGCAGTGCTTGGTGCAATAGGTTTAGCTGTTGGCATGGCTTTATCCGGCACCTTGCAAAATTTTTCTGGCGGTGTGATGATATTGCTATTTAAACCATTTAAAGTCGGCGACTTTATTGATGCACAAGGGCATGCAGGCACTGTTTCTCAAATTCAAATTTTTAATACCATTTTAAAAACGCCTGATAATAAAACGATTATTATCCCAAATGGCGGCTTGTCCAATTCATCCATGACTAATTTTTCAACCGAAGAAGAGAGACGTGTCGACTGGACGATTGGCATCGGTTATGGTGATGATATCGAAAAAGCGCGGGCTGTGATTCAAGGCCTGTGTGATAAAGACGAACGAATTTTTAAAGACCCAGCAGTATTTATTGCCGTTTCTGAGCTAGCCGATAGCTCGGTTAATTTTGCTGTCCGCGCATGGGTGAAATCTAATGACTATTGGTCTGTTTACTTTAAAATGAATGAAAACGTGTATAAAACTTTTGATAAAGAAGGCTTAAATATCCCTTACCCACAAATGGATGTGCATGTGCATAAGTAATCATTTTTAATGAGCATTTATTTCATCTTATAATTTTCTAGTTTTAACTTACAAAAACAGCAGCTAACGCCTACCAAAATATATCAACACTATTTTAGCGCAATATATTTTGGTGTAATATCTTATGTATGACACCTACCTTAGTTTTCGATATTGAAACCATCCCTGATGCGGAAGGTTTGCGTGCTTTGCTCGATGTGCCAGTCGGCACCACAGATGACGATGTTGTAAGTATTGCGTTACATCAACGTCGCCAAAAAAATGGAACTGAATTTTTAGCATTACATTTGCATCGTGTATGCGCTATTTCTTGTGCATTGCGTGAAGCTGATCACTTTAAGATATGGACGTTTGGCAATGAGAATTCCACTGAGTCAGAAATAATTCAACTTTTTTATGATTGTATTGAGAAATACACGCCACAAATTATTTCTTGGAATGGCAGTGGTTTTGATTTGCCGGTGTTGAATTATCGCGGCTTAATACACGGGATCAATGCGCGTCGCTATTGGGAATTAGGCGAAGATGACAAAGACTTTAAGTGGAATAGTTATATTAGCCGTTATCACATGCGTCATTTAGACTTAATGGATGTGATGGCTATATATAGCTCGCGTGCCAATGCGCCATTAGATGATTTAGCTAAGCTTTGTGGCTTTCCAGGAAAATTAGGCATGGATGGTAGTAAAGTCTGGGATGCTTATAAAGCAGGAAAATTGAATGATATCCGCGATTATTGTGAAACAGATGTGGCAAATACACATTTAGTGTATCTGCGTTTCCAACTTATGCGCGGCCATTTAACTCAGCAAACTTATGAACGCGAAATTGGTTTAGCACGTGAAACCTTACAAGGTTATTCAGGCGAACATTGGCAAGCTTACTTAGCTGCTTGGGAGTAGCGCTAGTTATCCAGTAACATATCCTCTTTAAGACTAAATTGAGCAACTTCTTAGGCGGTTAGAAACAAAGTCGATTTTAAACGATATTATCACTTCGTCGTATAAATAATTTATGTACTAACCTTATATTCGGCATTCACATCAGTTAAAATATCACGATGGCAAGAAGACGAAATAGAAGTAGATCAAACCACAATGCAGAATTAGGCCCAGTGACCGAGGGCATTGTTGAATCAATAGACCAAGAAGGGCGAGGCGTTACCCATGCTGATGGCAAAGCCATTTTTATTGATGGCGCATTACCGACTGAAAAAGTCATTT
This sequence comes from uncultured Methylophilaceae bacterium, assembly GCA_964549145.1. GTDB lineage: Bacteria > Pseudomonadota > Gammaproteobacteria > Burkholderiales > Methylophilaceae. Next base: position 3,693 of record CAZJUK010000098.1, on the reverse strand, counting down.
ATCAAATTGCCCGCAGTAAAGAAGATTATGCATTTGCGAATGTGGTTGAAGTCCTTAAGCAATCTAATTTGCGTGTAAAGCCGCAATGTAAACATTTTGGATTATGCGGTGGTTGTAAGCTACAACATTTAGATACAGCAGGACAAGTTGCTGCAAAACAACGTGTACTAGAAAGCAATTTAAAACATATTGGTAAAGCTAAGCCTATCAATATGTTGCCGCCACTTTATGGGCCTGCTTGGGGTTATCGCCATAAAGCACGAATAAGTGTTAAATATGTCGCAAAAAAAGAGCGCGTATTAGTAGGTTTTAATGAAAAAGGCACGCGCTTCGTGGCCGACATGAATAGCTGTGAAGTGCTTACGCCAGAAGTTTCTGCGCTAATCGCACCGCTACAAACATTAATTTTTGAATCAAGCTTGCGTGAAAAAATTCCGCAAATTGAACTGGCTGTCGGTGAGGCTACGGATGAATCAGCCATTGATGCGAATAGAGAATATCCGCTTTCAAATAGTGCAAAAAACATCGTACTCATTTTTAGAATTATGGATGCTATGCAGCCAGAAGATGAAGCCTCATTTAAAGCCTTTGCAGACACACATAAAATTCATATTTGGACACAAACCAAAGGCCCAGATACAGTCAAACCATTTTACCCTTTAGAATCGAATGTTTTGCAATATTCATTATCTGAGTTTGATTTAGTTTATCCATTTAAAGCTAATGAGTTTACCCAAGTAAACCCGCAAATCAATCAAGTGATGGTGCGCCGCGCCATGCAATTGCTTTCACCTAAACAAGATGAACGCATTGCTGATTTTTTCTGTGGCATCGGTAATTTTAGTTTGCCCATTGCGCGTAGCGGTGCCCAAGTAACTGGCTTTGAAGGGCTACATAACTTAGTTGTTCGTGCTGAAGAAGGTGCCAGTTTAAACGGCTTAACTGATAATACGACTTTTGGCGTATCTGATTTATTTAAAATTACTGAAGATTCATTAACGCAATTAACGCGGTTTGATAAATGGTTAGTTGACCCACCAAGAGATGGAGCATTTGAATTGGTGAAATCAATTAATGAAGAAAATGCGCCAGATGCAATTGTTTATGTTTCGTGTAACCCAGCTACATTGGCGCGCGATGTAGATGTACTAGTGAATGAAAAAGGTTATCAACTCAGTGCTGCCGGTGTGATTAATATGTTCCCACACACTATGCACATTGAATCTATTGCCTTGTTGCAAAAAATTTAGTTTCTTGTTTTTTGCTATCTAAGCTATACGCGGATTTTTTATTTGAAGCTAAGATCAACAAACCACCAGCAATGGCAATGTTTTTCAAAAATAGGATCATTTGCATTTTGTCGGCAAAGTCAGCGTGAAAAATGACTGCAGCTGCAATTGAAAACAAGGCTAATGCCCAAGCAACTAAACGGATTTTGTAGCCAATTACTATTGCTAAGCCACCTAAAAGTTCTAAAACAATTGTAGGCCATAATAAAATTGTCGGCACACCCATTGATTGCATAAATCCTACTGTGCCAGCAGGGTCCATTAATTTACTTAATCCTGCGAGGATGAAAATAATAGCCAACATAATTCTGCCTAACAATTGCACGATTCCGTCCATAACTACCTCCAGTTAAAGTAAACCTATCATAAACATATCTAAGTAATATCGCAAATATCGCAAATATGGTTAAATATGGTTAAATATTGTTACGCCATTGTAGTCAAGGTTATTCGATTAGAATTTTTTGATTAACTTCATGTGTAAAATGAAGGCAATGAAAAACTGCTGTTTATTATTATATTTACTCATGCTGATGTCAGCATGCCAGCCTCAAGATTTAAATAATAACCAAATACGGTTTGCTATCGCGCAAGCGCCAATAAATTTAGACCCACGTTACGCCACTGATGCAGCGTCTGAACGCGTTAATCGGCTGATTTATCAACCTCTAGTTGATTTTAATGCATCATCCAGACCCGTGGGCAATCTCGCTTCATGGCAAAAGTTAACTGAAAAGCAATATCAATTTACTTTAAAGAAACCTCGGCAACATTTTCATAATGGACTGCCGTTAAATGCGGATGATGTCGCAGCTACTTATCAATCGACAAAAGATTTAAAAGATTCTCCACATGCAGCAGAGTTTAATAATATCGTTAGTATTAAAGTCATTGACGATAACAATATTCTGTTCGAGCTCAAACAAGCGGATACACATTTCCCTGAAAAATTAATCATTGGTATACTGCCGAAAAGTTTAATCAATTCTGTTCACGACTTTAGTACTCAGCCTATAGGTAGTGGTCCTTTAGAGTTTGTATCATGGAAAAATGAACTGAAACTTAAAAAAGTCAGCGATAGTAAGTTGATTATCTTGCAAGAAGTCAAAGATCCTACCGTTCGTGTGCTTAAACTAATGCGTGGTGAGACTGATTTAGTTCAAGGTGATCTGCCACCTGAACTTGTTAAATACTTGCGAACTAAAGCAGAGTTAACAGTTAAAACATCAGCGGGAGCTAATTTTTCTTATCTCGGGTTGAATATACGCGACCCAGTATTAAAACAACTGAAAGTCAGACAGGCTTTAGCTTATGCGATAGACAGGGAAGCTGTGATTGAAAAAGTCATGGTGGAAAGCACGCGTGAAGCAGGCGCTATTTTGCCGCCAGAACATTATGCTGGCAATAGCAAGCTACAAGCCTATGCATATAACCCAGCATTAGCTAAAAAATTATTATTAGAAGCTGGTGTTAAGTTGCCATTAAAGTTGGTATACAAAACATCAACCGATCCGCAGCGCGTCCGCTTAGCCACAATTTTGCAAGCACAAATGGCCGAAGCGGGCATTGATTTAGAAATTCGCAGCCTCGACTGGGGTACGTTCTTTGAAGAGGTTAAGCAAGGTAATTTCCAGCTTTACGGACTTACATGGGTAGGTATTAAAACACCTGAAATTTATAGCAAGGTGTTTGCTACCAGTAATACGCCGCCCAAGGGCTTTAATCGCGGCCGATATAGCGACGAAACCTTAGATGAGCTCCTACAACAGGAAAATTGGCAAGCCGCCACGCAACGGATACATACACAATTGCCTGTGATCCCGCTATGGTATGAAGGCCAGTTTGCGGCTTATAATAAGACGATACAAAATTACAAACCTCAACCCGATGGTAATTGGGATGGATTGGCTATGATTGACTAGGTCCAGATTGGCTAGGTACAATCAGCCTAAAAATCATCAACGCAATTATTAACAATGCATTAAAATGAGTTCTATGCATATTGAAATATCTATCCAACAACAAACACTTGTATTGTTCAATGATGCCAAGAAGTTGCTAGCGCAATATTCTGTGTCAACTGCGGCGAATGGTGTGGGCTGCGAAAAAGACAGTGGTTGTACCCCATTGGGCCAGCATGTGATTCGTGCAAAAATTGGTGATAGTACAGCGCCTAATACCGTGTTCATTGGTCGTAGAGAGACAGGTGAAATTTATTCACCTGAATTATGCGAAGCATTTCCGAATCGTGATTGGATTCTCACGCGCATACTTTGGTTAAGTGGCAAAGATGTGGGTAAAAATCGCTTAGGCAATGTTGACACCATGCAGCGCTATATTTATATTCATGGCTCTCCGGCCTCAATGAAAATGGGTGCTATTGGCTCGCATGGCTGTGTGCGTA
>CAZJUK010000097.1:0-7480 GCA_964549145.1 uncultured Methylophilaceae bacterium | reverse complement strand
ATGGCAAAAGGCAAATTTGAGCGGACCAAGCCGCACGTAAATGTGGGCACGATTGGCCACGTTGATCACGGCAAGACAACGTTAACAGCTGCAATTTCAACAGTGCTAACAAAAAAATTCGGTGGAGATAAAAAAGACTTTGCTGAAATTGATTCAGCCCCTGAAGAAAAAGCACGAGGTATTACAATTAATACTTCACATGTAGAGTACGAAACAGAAAATCGTCACTACGCACACGTTGACTGCCCAGGTCATGCTGATTATGTAAAAAACATGATTACAGGCGCTGCTCAAATGGACGGTGCTATTTTAGTGGTTTCAGCGGCTGATGGCCCGATGCCACAAACACGTGAGCACATTCTGCTTGGTCGTCAAGTTGGCGTGCCATACATCATCGTATTCTTAAACAAAGCCGATATGGTTGATGATGAAGAGCTATTAGAGCTGGTGGAAATGGAAGTGCGCGAATTACTAAGTAAGTACGATTTCCCAGGTGATGATACACCAATCATTCACGGCTCAGCTAAGCTTGCCCTTGAAGGTGATCAATCAGAGATTGGCGAACCATCAATTCTAAAACTAGCAGAAGCATTAGATACTTATATCCCAATGCCAGAGCGTGCCATTGACGGCGCATTCATTATGCCAGTAGAGGACGTATTCTCAATTTCTGGTCGTGGTACGGTAGTAACAGGGCGTATTGAACGCGGTATTGTAAAAGTGGGTGATGAAATTGAAATCGTTGGTATTAAAGACACGCAATTAACCACATGTACTGGTGTTGAAATGTTCCGTAAACTGCTAGACCAAGGTCAAGCGGGTGATAACGTGGGTGTGCTACTGCGTGGTACAAAACGTGAAGAAGTTGAACGTGGTCAAGTCTTAGCAAAAGCAGGTTCAATCAAGCCGCACACAAAATTCACAGCAGAGATTTACGTGTTAGGTAAAGATGAGGGTGGTCGTCACACACCATTCTTCCAAGGTTACCGTCCACAGTTTTACTTCCGTACAACTGACGTAACAGGCGCTGTTGAATTACCGGCAGGTACAGAAATGGTGATGCCAGGTGATAACGTATCAATTTCAGTTGAATTGATTGCACCGATTGCAATGGAAGAAGGCTTACGTTTTGCGATTCGTGAAGGTGGCCGTACTGTTGGTGCTGGTGTTGTTGCTAAGGTAATAGATTAAGTAGTTAGTGGTAAATTAAAATAATTAAGCGGTAGGCTAAAGTTTACCGCTTCGCTCTTTATAAGGAAAAAACATGGCAGCTCAGAAAATTCGTATACGCTTAAAGGCTTTTGATTATCGATTGATTGATCAATCAGCTCAAGAAATTGTTGAAACCGCTAAGCGCACAGGTGCTGTAGTAAAAGGTCCTGTTCCGTTGCCAACACGTATTGAGCGCTTTGATATTTTGCGTTCACCACATGTGAATAAAACCTCTCGTGATCAGTTTGAAATTCGTACACATCAACGTTTAATGGATATCGTAGAGCCTACAGATAAGACTGTAGATGCTTTAATGAAATTGGATTTGCCTGCAGGCGTGGATGTAGAAATTAAGTTGTAATACTTAAGTTGTGTTTAACCAAAGAGTTCGGTATAATTCGCGCTCTTTGCACAGAAGTCGGTCAATTGTAATCGGCTTTTTAACTAAATAATAAGGAATAGATCATGAGCTTAGGGCTTATTGGTCGCAAGGTGGGTATGACTCGCGTGTTTACTGAGGAAGGTAATAGTATCCCGGTAACCGTTTTGGAGGTTATTCCTAACCGTGTGACACAGATCAAGACAGCAGAAGTAGATGGGTATAGTGGCCTTCAGGTTGCTTACGGTCAACGTCGTGCTAGTCGTATTAATAAATCACTGACAGGCCATTATGCTAAAGCAGGTGCTGAATTAGGTTCAGGTATTCAGGAGTTTAATGTTGGCGTTGACATCACTGCAAATCACGCAGTTGGTACAAATATCTCTGTAGAGTTATTTGAAGCTGGTCAGCTAGTAGATGTTACAGGTACTTCTATCGGTAAAGGCTTTGCGGGTGTAATTAAACGTCACCATTTTAGTTCTAACCGAGCATCTCACGGTAACTCATTGGCACATAACAAACCAGGATCAACTGGTATGGCGCAAGACCCAGGTAGAGTATTTCCAGGTAAGCGTATGGCAGGCCATTTAGGTGATGTTAAAGTTACTACGCAAAATTTAGAAGTTGTTCGTGTCGATGCAGAACGTAACTTACTTTTGATAAAGGGGGCAATTCCCGGATCTAAAGGTGGTGACGTAGTAGTTCGTCCAGCAGTCAAGACAAAAGCGACCAAAACGCGGGGAGCTAAATAATGGAAATTAAATTAATTGATGGCGCTGGTAAAGTAGCCAAAAAAGGCGTTACCGTTTCTGATGTGACTTTTGGTCGTGAGTTTAACGAATCATTGGTGCATCAAGTAGTTGTTGCTTACATGGCAAATGCACGTACGGCAACGAGAGCTCAAAAAACACGTGGTACCGTATCTCACAGTACACGCAAGCCATACGCTCAAAAAGGTACTGGTAATGCTCGAGCGGGTATGACGTCAAGTCCTATTTGGCGTGGAGGAGGTCGTGCATTTCCAAGCAGCCCAAATGATAACTTTAGTCACAAAGTAAACCGGAAGGCTTACCGTGCAGGGATGCAAACAATTTTATCCGAATTGGTTCGTCAAGAGCGTATTGCGGTAGTTGAAGAATTTAAAGTCGAAACACCGAAGACAAAACAATTTATAGAGAAAATCAAAGCATTGGGCTACTCTGATGGAGTGCTTATTCTTACTGATGATTTTGATGAAAACTTATATTTATCTTCACGTAACTTGACAAATGTAATGGTTGTTGAAGCGAAGTTTGCTGATCCAGTCAGTCTTGTGCGCTTCCCTAAAGTGTTGGCCACTTCAGGTGCGGTGAAGAAGCTCGAGGAGATGTTAAAATGAGCGCAATAACACATACTCAGGATCGTTTGTTTCAAGTGATTGTTGCGCCACAAATAACAGAAAAGGCGACTTTTATTGCTGACAAAAATCAGCAAATTGCCTTCATTGTGCGTACTGATGCAACTAAACCAGAAATTAAAGCAGCAGTTGAGTTGGTTTTTAAGGTGGAAGTTGAGTCTGTCAACGTTGCAAACGTATTAGGGAAAACTAAGCGCGCTGGTCGTAGTTCAGGCAAGCGTAACGATTGGAAGAAAGCTTACGTAAGCTTGAAGCCAGGTCAAGAAATTAATTTCGCAGCGGGCGAATAAGGAGAGCAGATATGGCATTAGTTAAAGTCAAACCAACCTCCCCAGGCCGTCGCGGTCTGGTCAAAGTTGTAACTCCAGATTTATATAAAGGCAAGCCACACGCGCCGCTGTTGGAGAGTCAAAGCAAAAATGCTGGTCGTAATAATAATGGCCGTATCACAACGCGTCATCAAGGTGGTGGGCATAAACAGCATTATCGTATTATCGATTTTCGTCGCAACAAAGATGGCATTCCAGCGAAAGTAGAGCATTTGGAGTACGATCCAAATCGTACTGCACACATTGCGCTACTTTGTTATGCGGATGGTGAGCGACGTTATATTATTGCTCCAAAAGGTGTGTCAGCTGGGGATCAGTTGATTAGTGGTGCTGAAGCGCCAATTAAAGTAGGCAATACTTTGCCTTTGCGTAATATTCCAGTGGGTAGCACAATACATTGTATTGAGTTACAGCCTGGTAAAGGTGCGCAAGTCGCTAGATCGGCCGGCACTTCGGTGCAGTTACTGGCTAGAGAGGGCATTTACGCACAGTTACGTTTGCGTTCTGGTGAGGTCCGCCGCGTGCACGTTGATTGTAAAGCAACCTTAGGTGAGGTCGGTAATGATGAGCATTCATTACGTTCTATCGGTAAGGCGGGAGCGATGCGTTGGCGTGGGGTTCGTCCTACAGTGCGTGGTGTTGTGATGAACCCGGTTGATCATCCGCATGGTGGTGGTGAAGGTCGTACAGCAGCAGGTATGCATCCAGTTAGCCCTTGGGGTGTTAAAACTAAAGGTTACCGCACTCGTAACAACAAACGTACGGACAATATGCGTGTTTCTCGCCGTCCAAGAAATGTAAGGTAGATACTATGGCTCGTTCAATTAAAAAAGGCCCATTTGTAGATGGGCATCTTGCAAAAAAAGTAGAAGTGGCAGCAGCCAATCGAGATCGAAAACCAATTAAAACTTGGTCACGACGCTCTACAATATTGCCAGATTTTATTGGTCTTACGATTGCTGTGCATAACGGAAGAGCGCACGTGCCAGTACTCATTTCAGAAAACATGGTAGGTCATAAATTGGGTGAATTTGCGCAAACACGCACATTCAGAGGCCATTTAGCTGACAAGAAATCAAAGAAATAGGAGTTAATGATGCAAGTTTCAGCAATATTAAAAGGTGTGCATCTATCTCCGCAAAAAGCGAGATTAGTCGCCGACCTAGTGCGTGGGAAAAAGGTAGATCACGCTTTGAACATTTTAAATTTTTCACCTAAAAAGGGTGCTGAGATTATAAAAAAAGTCGTTGAGTCTGCAATAGCAAATGCAGAACACAATAACGGGGCTGATATCGATGAATTGAAAGTAACTTCAATTTATGTAGATAAAGGTATTGTATTAAAAAGAATTCGCGCTCGAGCCAAAGGTCGTGCTGGGCGTCTTATCAAGCCAACCTGTCATATTCATGTGACAGTTGGCGATACAAAGGCATAATATGGGACAAAAGATAAATCCAATTGGCTTTCGCCTAGCGGTTCAAAAGAACTGGTCTTCGCGCTGGTATGCCAATAGCAAGAACTTTCCTGCAATGTTGCAAAATGATATTAAGGTCCGTGATTTCTTAACTAAAAAGTTAACAAACGCTGCCGTTAGTCGTATCTTAATTGAGCGACCTGCCAAAAATGCAAAAATTACTATTTACAGTGCGCGTCCGGGTGTTGTTATTGGTAAAAAAGGTGAGGATATTGAATCTTTACGCACTACATTGCAGGGCATGATGGGTGTTCCAGTACATTTGAATATTGAAGAAGTACGTAAGCCAGAAATTGATGCCACATTGATTGCGCAAAGTATCGCGCAACAATTAGAGAAGCGTGTAATGTTTCGTCGTGCAATGAAGCGTGCTATGCAAAATGCGATGCGTTTAGGTGCTCAAGGCATAAAAATAATGAGTGCTGGTCGTTTGAATGGTATCGAAATTGCTCGTACTGAATGGTATCGTGAAGGTAGGGTGCCGCTTCACACATTGCGTGCTGATGTTGATTATGGTGTTGCTGAAGCGCTAACAACCTATGGAATTATTGGGATTAAAGTTTGGGTATTTAAAGGCGAGGTGTTTACAGACGCCAAGCAAGGTTCTCAATTAGGAGCACCTGAATTAAAAGAAGCTGAGCCAGAAAAAAAAGTGAGAAAGCCGAGGGTTAAAGATGCTACAACCGTCTAGACAAAAATATAGGAAGATGCAAAAAGGCCGTAACAAAGGCATTGCAACTACTGGAAACAAAGTAAGCTTTGGTGATTTCGGATTAAAAGCAATCGGGCGTGGTAGATTGACAGCACGTCAAATAGAAGCAGCCCGTCGTGTAATGACGCGGCATATTAAGCGTGGTGGGCGTGTTTGGATCCGTATTTTCCCAGATCAGCCGATTTCTAAAAAGCCAGCTGAAGTGCGTATGGGTAAAGGTAAGGGCAGTGTGGAATTTTATATCGCACAAATTAAGCCTGGCAAAATGTTGTACGAAATGGATGGCGTAAGTGAGGAATTAGCACGAGAAGCGTTTAGATTGGCAGCAGCAAAATTACCAATTGAAACCAAGTTTATTACGCGCCGCATTGGTGGATAAGGAAGAAAAATGAAAGCTAGCGAACTAAGAGGCAAGAAAACAGAAGAGCTGAATAGCGAATTAATTGAATTGAGACGCGCGCAATTTTCAATGCGTATGCAAGCAGCTACCCAACAATTAAATAAGTCAGACCAGATTTTAAAAACACGCCGCGACATCGCGCGTATTAAAACTGTCCTTGCTGAACAAGCAAAAGCCTGATTGAGGAATTGATATGACTGAACAAGTAAAAGTCGTTCGCTCTCTAAGCGGCCGCGTTGTAAGTAATAAAATGGATAAAACAGTAAGTGTACTCATTGAGCGTAAAGTAAAGCATCCGCTGCAAGGAAAAGTGATTGCAAGAACTAACAAATTCCACGCCCATGATGAAAATAATGAGTGTGCTGAAGGCGATATGGTTACAATTACTGAGAGTAAACCGCTATCAAAAACTAAAAGCTGGGTAGTAAGTAAGATTGCTAAGAAAGCATAAGCAACAACTTTCTGTTTTTTTTAGTAAATAATTGCATTCAGTGGTTGATGGCTAGTGCAAAAGCAGTATATAATGTTGGACTTTTCGGCACTCATGGAATTTGGTTTGTACTAAATTTCATATAAAGCAAGTGCCCCAATACTGACCGTGGTCAATTGGCCGTACTAAATTTATATTTAGAAGCGGTGATGTTGGTTAATACGGATTAAGTTGGAGATTTATCTCATGATTCAAATGCAATCAAGACTCGAAGTTGCCGATAATACGGGCGCACGTTCTGTTCTGTGCATCAAAGTTTTAGGTGGTTCAAAACGACGTTACGCTAGTATCGGTGATGTCATTAAGGTGGCTATTAAAGACGCCGCCCCACGTGGTCGAGTAAAAAAAGGTGAAATCTATAGTGCTGTTGTTGTACGCACAGCTAAAGGTGTTCGTCGTCCAGATGGCTCATTAGTAAAGTTTGATGGTAATGCTGCAGTTTTATTAAACGCTAAGCTGGAGCCAATCGGCACACGTATTTTTGGCCCTGTGACACGCGAGTTGCGTACTGAACGTTTCATGAAAATTGTTTCTTTAGCTCCAGAAGTATTATAAGAGCAAGGCAAAAGGATATATAAAAATGAGCAAAATTCATAAAGGTGATCAAGTAATCATCAACGCTGGTAAAGACAAGGGCAAGCAAGGCGTAGTAAGTAACGTCTTGGATAATGGAAAAATTTTGATTGACGGTATTAATATAGCTAAAAAGCATACTAAGCCTAATCCAATGAATAATGTGCCTGGTGGGGTTGTTGATAAAGCGATGCCAATTGATGCATCAAATGTTGCTTTGTTTAATGCAGCGACAAAAAAAGCTGATCGTGTTGGCTATAAAGTGTTAGCTGATGGAAAAAAAATTCGTGTTTATAAATCTAACGGTGAAGCAATTGACGCTTAGCGCTCGTTAAAACACGACAAAACGAATAGGATAAATAATGGCGCGCTTAAAGCAAATATTTAATGAGACGATTTTAAAAGATATGTCAGAGAAATTTGGCTACAAATCTTCTATGCAGGTACCAAGAATTGAGAAAATCACCCTAAACATGGGTGTGGGCGAGGCAGTTGCCGATAAAAAAGTAATCGAA
>CAZJUK010000096.1:0-7482 GCA_964549145.1 uncultured Methylophilaceae bacterium | reverse complement strand
CAAAGAGTATTTTATCCACCTAAATAAAGATATTAGAAAGAGCTTATTAATTTAAAAGCATAAAATATAAAAAACGTCTAAAATAGCGAATAATGAAAGTTCTAAATAATAATGAGGTTTTCGAACATTAATAACCAGCTTGCTATCAATAATTTAAGTTGTATTCGGGGTGAACGCGTACTATTTAGAAAGTTATCTTTGAATGTTCAATGCGGTAAATTGCTATTCGTTCAAGGTTCGAATGGGAGCGGCAAGACATCTCTCCTTCGTACTATATCTGGCTTATCAACACCTGCATCAGGTGAAATAAATTGGAATAATCAGAATATCTATTCATTAAATGAAGAATATTTTGTGCAATTGCTATATTTAGGCCATATGCTCGGTATTAAAGATGACTTAACACCTGTTGAAAACTTACAATTTTCAGTCTCTTTGCATGGGTATTATGTAACTGAAGAGCAGGTGATTGCAGCACTCGAAAAACTTGATATTAGTCGTTGTGCCCATCTACCAACTCGCGTGTTGTCACAAGGGCAAAAAAGACGAGTCGCCCTCGCGCAGCTATGGCTGCAAGACAATCCTGAACAAAAGCCATTATGGGTGTTAGATGAACCTTTTACCGCTCTGGATTCATCAGCCATTGAGATACTAAGCACCCATATTCAATTCTATGTTAACAATGGCGGCATCGTCATTTTCACTTCGCACCAAACGCCATCTTTTGATGCGAACTCAATGCAAAGCTTGCAACTTCAATAATGACCAATAAAGTCAACAATACTAATAAGGTCAGTATATTTAGTACTTTATATGGTGTTTTTAAACATGATATATTGCTAGCCTGGCGCCGCCGTTCAGACATAGTCAGTGTCTTTTTCTTTTTCATCATTGCGGCTAGCCTTTTCCCTTTAGGTCTTGGTGCTGACCCAAAACTACTACATGCAATTGCCCCCAGCGTGCTGTGGGTATGTGCTTTGCTTTCTTGTATGCTGTCTTTGCCTAGAATATTTTCTGCAGATTATGCGGATGGTTCATTAGAAAAGCTTATAATGTCAAGTCAGCCTACATTATTGATTGCGTTGATGAAAATTTTAGCGCATTGGGTATTATCTGGCTTGCCATTAGTGATTGTTGCACCATTAATTGGTTTGCAGTTTAATTTAAATGGAACTGAATTATTGACACTTGCTCTATCACTGTTATTAGGCACGCCAACTTTAAGCTTAATTGGTAGCATCGGTGCTGCGTTAACTCTGGGCTTACGGGGTGGAAGCGTATTATTAGGGTTATTGGTGTTGCCACTATTTATACCAGTTTTAGTTTTTGGTGCCGGTGCAGTTAATGCAGTTTCTATTGGCATGAGCCCCAATGGTGGATTATCTCTATTAGGTGCAATGTTGGCATTTTCATTAGTTTTTGCGCCATTGCTCGCTAGTTTTTCTTTAAAAATTGCTATTGAATAAATAGCTAAGTAAATATTAATACTTTAGGGTCATCTTGATTTTTTCGAAAGCGTTAACCGTAGTATGAATTGGTTTAAATACTCCTCTCCGCAAACTTTTTATCCATTAGCTGGGAAATTGATTCCTTGGCTGTCAATTAGTGCGGTATTGACGATCATTTATGGCTTATATATTGGCTTGTTAGTCGCACCATCAGATTTCCAACAAGGCGACGCTTATCGTATAATTTTTGTGCATGTGCCTGCCGCTTGGTTTTCAATGTTTTTATATTTGATCATGACAGCTTATGCCATATTGGGTTTAACACTTAATGCAAAGTTATCTTATATGATGGCCACTAGCATCGCACCGACAGGGGCTATGTTTACTTTTGTTGCGCTAGTCACTGGTGCTTTCTGGGGAAAGCCAACTTGGGGTGCTTGGTGGGTATGGGATGCACGATTAACTTCTGAACTTATTCTGTTATTTTTGTACATAGGATATATGTCATTACATTCTGCAATTGATGATACGCGCCGTGCTGACCGTGCGAGTGCAGTGCTGGCAATTGTTGGTGCGATCAATGTGCCTATTATTTACTTTTCAGTGAAATGGTGGAACACACTGCATCAAGGCTCTTCTGTTAGCCTAACAAAATCACCCGCTATGGCCAGCATTATGCTCCAAGGTATGTTTGTAATGGCAATTGGATTTTGGTTATACAGCGCGGCTGTTATTTTGTTCCGTGTACGCAGAGAAATAGAAGATAGAGAGCGGAATGCCGCATGGATTAAGGAACAAGAGGGTTAAAAATGTATTGGAAAAGCATTAACGAATTAGTAACAATGGGTGGCTATGGCCTTTATGTATGGGTTTCATTTGGTGTAACGTTTGTTTGTATGGCGGTGGAAATTTGGCTATTGAGCGAGCGAAAAACCTTTAATCAACAAATGGATTCCAGTAAGGGTAAGCATTAATGAAATCACGCCATAAGCGAATTATATTTATTATTCTTGGCGTAGTGTTACTCGCCATTGCGGCCACATTGTTATTACAATCTTTCCGTAGCAATTTAGTTTTCTTCTTCTCCCCCACTGAAGTCGCTAATGGAGAATCACCAAAGCAAGGTAATTTTAGAATTGGTGGTTTAGTTGAAGTTGGCAGCGTAGAACGTATCGGCACACAAGTTAAATTTAGAGTGACAGACACCGCGGAAACCATGGACGTTATTTACACCGGCATATTGCCCGATTTATTTAAAGAAGGAAAAGGCGTGGTAGCGCAAGGCAAACAAGGCGGAAATGGCGTATTTGAAGCCGACCAAGTGCTTGCAAAACATGATGAAAACTACATGCCGCCAGAAGCAGCTGCGGCACTTGAAAAAGCACAGGCTAATAAATCGCTAGACAAGCAACCAATGAGTTATAGAACAAACAAAATGGGAGATATGTAATGATCCCGGAAATTGGTCATATCGCTCTTTGGCTCGCGCTAATTTTTGCATTAGCTCAAGGTGTTTTACCGCTTGCAGGCCTCGCTAATAACAAAGAAAAACTATTGTTTTTAGCTAGCCCACTGGCAAGAACTCAAGCTATTTTAGTCATCATCTCATTCCTTTGTTTAGCTTACGCATTTTATGCGAATGACTTTTCAGTACTCTATGTTGCGACAACCTCTAATTCGAACTTGCCATTGATGTATCGTCTAGCCGCAGTATGGGGTGGCCATGAAGGCTCTATATTATTTTGGGTGGCAATATTAGCGGTTTGGACACTGGCTGTTACATTGTTTGCCAAGGAGTTGCCGATCAGATTTCGTAGCACCTTAATTGCCATCATGGGTTTAGTTACATTTGGTTTTTTACTGTTTATTTTATTCACATCCAACCCTTTCGAGCGTATTTTTCCTGCGCCTTTAGATGGCAGAGACCTCAATCCTTTATTACAAGACCCAGGCATGGTATTTCATCCGCCCATTCTGTACATGGGCTATGTCGGTTTTTCAGTTGCTTTTGCTTTTGCCATTGCAGCTTTAATTAACGGCAGTCTTGACGTTACTTGGGCAAGGTGGACACGCCCTTGGACGACAGCCGCTTGGGTTTTTCTGACTTTAGGTATTGCGTTAGGTAGCCGTTGGGCTTATTACGAGCTTGGCTGGGGCGGCTGGTGGTTTTGGGATGCGGTAGAAAATGCATCCTTTATGCCATGGTTGGTTGGTACAGCATTGATGCACTCACTAGCGGTAACTGAGAAACGGAATGCGTTTAAAGCATGGACTGTCTTGCTTTCTATTTGTGCCTTTTCTTTAAGTTTATTAGGTACTTTTTTAGTGCGTTCTGGCGTGCTTACGTCAGTTCACGCGTTTGCAACAGACCCTAGCCGCGGTTTGTTTATTCTAATTTTCTTAGCAGTCGTCATTGGTGGCGCTTTAATTCTATTTGCGTTACGTGCGCCAACGGTAGGCTTAGGTGAAAAGTTTGACATCGTCTCCAGAGAATCATTGTTGCTCAGTAATAATGTCGTGTTAATGGTCGCAACTGGCTCAGTATTATTAGGTACGTTGTATCCACTATTGATCGATGCAATGGGCATGGGCAAACTATCTGTTGGGCCACCATACTTCGATGCTGTGTTTGTTGCCGTGATGGCACCCTGTATATTTTTAATGGGCTTAGGCCCAATTGCACGTTGGAAAAAAGCCACCTTGCCTGATATGGCAGCTAAGCTTAAATGGGCTTTCGCCATCAGCGTCATCAGTGCCATTTTAGTACCAAGTATTATGGGTAAATTAACACCAATGATTTTTGTCGGTTTGCTAATGGCATTTTGGGTGATGAGCTCAGTATTTGTTGCTTTAAAAACACGTTTAAATGCTGGTAATCAACAAGACACCTTATGGTTAAAACTTAAAAAAATATCACCTGCATTTTATGGCATGTTGGTAGCACATTTTGGTTTGGCTGTATTTATTGTTGGTGTGACAATGGTCAAAGGCTACGAACTTGAACAAGATCTAACCATGTCCGTTGGTGAAACCAGACAATTATATGGTCTAGACTTTAGGTTCGAAGGCACAAAACCAATAAGAGGCCCAAATTACGTAGCTAAGCAAGGTCAGTTTTTTGTAAGTAAAGCTGGTCAACACATGACATTATTAACGCCAGAAAAACGCTTTTACCCCGTTCAACGATCTATGATGACAGAAGCTTCGATATCGACTAGTCCAGTGCGTGATATCTATGTGTCTCTAGGCGAGCAACTGAATAATGATGCATGGAGTATTCGTATTTATATTAAGCCTTTTGTACAATGGATATGGATAGGCTGTATGTTAATGGCGCTTGGTGGAATATTGACGATTGTTGATAAGCGTTATAACAAGCGCCAGGAAGCCAACGCATGAAGTTGAAACTATTACTGCCCTTCGTGCTATTTTTAGTCCTTGTCGGGTTTTTAGCTAAAGGCTTATTTTTAAATCCACGTGAAGTGCCCTCTCCACTCATTGGCAAACTGGCACCTGCATTTGAAGCACCTATCTTAGGTGACGCCAGTAAAACATTTTCTACTGAACAAATGAAAGGCAAAGTTTGGCTGCTAAATACTTGGGCTTCGTGGTGTGCGGCTTGTAGAGACGAACACCCTTTGCTAGTTGAAATGCGTAAGTATGACTATCCTTTATATGGCTTAGCTTACAAAGATACTGAAAATGAAGCGCTCGCTGTATTAGAGGAAATGGGCGACCCTTATATCCTCACCGCTACTGATGAGAGTGGGAAAATAGGTATTGATTATGGTGTCTATGGTGTGCCAGAAACCTATGTGATCGATAAGCTAGGGATTATTCGGTACAAGCAAATTGGCCCAATTACATTAGCCTCATTACAAGAAGATATCATTCCGTTAATGCAGAGGCTTGAAAGTAATAATGAATAAACCCATGGCATTCATAAGAGCGTCTTTGATATTTCTAGCAACTATAGTCTTTAGTGTTATAACACTGGCTGGAAATGCTGTGATTGAGCAAGATATTAAATCAAATAATATTGAAATTCGATTAAAAAAATTATCTTCAGAACTACGCTGTTTAGTTTGCCAAAATTCAACACTAGCTGACTCTGATGCACCTTTAGCTAAAGACTTACGTAATGAAATTCGCAATCAGATGCAAGCGGGTAAAACTGATGATGAAGTGGTCGAATATCTCGTTACCCGTTATGGAGATTTTGTGCGCTTTAGACCGCCAGTAAACGCCAGCACAGCCTTGCTATGGTTTGGCCCGTTTATTATGTTGCTCATTGGTGCCATTACTCTTTTCCTTGTATTAAAAAAACGAGCTGATGAATAATATATTCAATGGTATTATCATATTCTTTAGTTCAACATTACAAATTAATTCTAAATAGTGTTAACAAAACTACGACATAACAAAGCACATCGTTTAAGTGTTTATTTAGCTATTTTTGCCATATTGGTAAAAGTGATGATGCCATTGGCGCACGCCAACACCAATGCAAATAATAGCCAATCTGGGTTTTTAGCATCACTGTGTACTTCTAATGGTTTTGTTCTAATCAGTTTAGACATTAATACAAATGATGGCACATCAGAACAAGCGCCTAACGTAAGAGTTACTTCAAAGTGCCCACTTTGTACTAATCTAGATCAAGACATACTAGACACGGCGCTACCAGTGATTGCAAACGTGTTTAAACCTTCACAGAACAAAATTTTTACAACAAGCCAGTTACTTCTAACTGGACATGTTCTAGAACAAAAATCAATTCGCGGCCCACCAACCACCTCAACAATCTAAAAACACCAAGATCAGAATATAGAGATCGTTTTTTCTATGAAAATTAAATTCATGGGAAAAACATACTATGTTGTAAAAATTTTTTTACAAAGTTGAGGAAGTTATGAATAATAAATTACACACTGTGCCTGCGATTGTTAGCGCACTTTTCATTACATCAGTATATTTCACTACTACATTTTTTACGCCACCAGCATTGGCTGACTCACATTCACATGGCAACATTAGAGCAAACTCACATGCTCCTATTGGAGTCATGGGCGATCACACACATAAAAAAGGCGAATGGATGTTTTCATATCGCTTTATGACAATGGAAATGGAAGGCAATCGCGATGGTACAAGTTCTATATCGCCTGAAGAAATTGCAACGACTAGTCCAAACCGTCTAACAGGACAGTCGATGCAACCGCCTACGTTAAGAGTGGTACCCACCAAGATGACTATGGATATGCATATGTTTGGGGCGATGTATGCGCCTACTGATTATTTAACCATGATGGTAATGGCTAATTATATTGAAAAAGAAATGGATCATATTACTTTTGCAGGACCAACAGGCACCAACAGAAGGGGCACCTTTAGAACTAGTGCAAAAGGTTTTGGGGACACAAAAGTTTCCGGTTTATTAAGCATTTATGACACAGGCAACCATAAAGTACATTTAAACCTGGGTTTGAGCCTGCCTACAGGTTCAATTACTGAAAAAGATCAAGTATTAACCCCTATGGGAACACAGCCAACTCTGCGTATGCCTTACCCAATGCAGTTAGGTTCTGGTACATATGATTTATTACCAGGTATTACCTATCAAACTTACCAAGGTAAATGGAATTTAGGAGCACAGTATATGGCAACAATTAGAACAGGCGAAAATGGTGAAGACTACACACTAGGAGATATGCATGAAGTAACAACCTGGGCTAGTTATTCAATTCGTGATGATATTAGTGCATCGTTACGTTTAGCTTATCAAGATCTAGGCAATATAGATGGAGAAGACGCACAAGTTAGAGCGCCGATACAAACAGCTGACCCTGATAATCAAGGTAGAAAGCGCTGGGATTTATCCGCAGGAGTTAATTGGGTAAGCCAAGCAGGTCATCGCCTGGCTTTTGAAGTTGGCGTACCAATTTATCAAGATTTAGATGGACCTCAGCTAGAAACAGACTGGACATTAACTGCCGGCTATCAATATGCTTTTTAAGTAACATATTAGCAATAG
>CAZJUK010000095.1:0-7543 GCA_964549145.1 uncultured Methylophilaceae bacterium | reverse complement strand
ATGCCGTTTCTTCGCCGCAAATATATGCGCCATAACCGTGCACAGCATACAAATCGAAACTAAAATTAGTACCAAACAAATTTTTGCCAATATAACCAGCGTCTGTCGCTTCTTTTAAGGCTGCCTCAAAAATCTCATATTCTTCCCAAATTTCACCATGAATGTAGTTATAACCTACTTCTGCACCTAAGGTGTAAGCTGCAATTGCCATACCCTCAATCAATTGATGTGGGTTGTAACGAATAATGTCACGGTCTTTAAAAGTACCGGGCTCACCTTCGTCTGAATTGCATACTAGATATTTTGTGCCATCGTAATATCGTGGCATAAAACTCCATTTAAGTCCGGTTGGAAAACCAGCGCCGCCGCGACCACGCAAGCCTGAAGCTTTAATTTGATTGATAATTTCAACTGCTTTAGTTTTACCTGTAACAATACGTTTTAATTCTGCATATCCACCCAACTTTTCATAAGTTGCTAACGATGCAGGTGTTTTTTCTTTAAGTGTGCGCAAGCACACCAATGTCTGACCTTTTAGATCAGTCATTACAGGCTTAATTGCTTTACATGTGGCCACTATTTCAACCCATCTAAGATAACGTCTATCTTTTCCGGTGTTAGAAACTCATGCATTTTCGTGTTATTAATGTGAATTAGAGGTGCGCCGCCACAAGCACCCATACATTCACTTTCTTTCAAATAAAACTTACCATCTGCAGTTGATTCATTAAATCCAATCCCAAGCTTTTTTTGCAGATGTTCGACAATCACATCGCTATCGCGAAGCATGCATGAGATATTAGTACAAATACTAATTTTATATTTCCCATTATCTTCGAGGTCATACATATTATAAAAGGTAGCGACTTCAAGCACTGCAATTTCTGGCATTCTTAAGTAGTCAGCTACATCAGTGATGCATTTCGGAGACAACCAACCGAGCTCTGTTTGTACTATACGTAAAGCGCTCATTACCGCTGCTTGACGTTGATCTTCAGGGTATTTAATCAACTCAACATCAATATCTTTAATAGCTTCTTCGCTTAACATGCCTTAACTCTCAATATGGATTTCATCGGTCAATTTCACCGAAAACTATGTCTTGCGTACCAATAATAGCTACTAGATCAGCCAACATATGACCCTGAACCATCTCGTCCATTGCTGCTAAATGAGCAAATCCAGGAGCGCGAATCTTCAAACGATACGGTTTATTCGCTCCATCAGAAACCATGTAAATCCCAAACTCACCTTTTGGGTGCTCAATTGCCGCATAAGCCTCACCAGCCGGCACATGAAAACCTTCAGTAAACAACTTAAAGTGATGAATCATGTCTTCCATATTGGTTTTCATGCCTTCACGATCTGGCGGTGCTATTTTATTATTACTAGTGATCACAGGACCAGGATTATCGCGTAGCCATTTCACACATTGCTTAACAATATGATTTGATTGCCTAAACTCTTCCATACGTATTAAATAACGATCATAACAATCACCATTTACACCAACGGGAATATCGAAATCTAATTTATCATAAACCTCGTATGGTTGCTTTCTACGTAAATCCCATTCGATACCCGATCCTCGCAACATAGGCCCAGTCAGGCCCAATGCCAATGCACGCTCTGGCGATACAACACCAATACCAACAGTGCGCTGTTTCCAAATTCGGTTATCAGTCAGCAAAGTTTCATATTCATCCACGTAGGTAGGGAATCGATTTGTAAAATCTTCAATAAAATCCAACAAAGAACCTTGCCGATTTTGATTCAATTTATGAATTTGCTTGGCACTACGGAATTTAGTCGTTTCATGTTGCGGCATACGATTTGGCAAATCTCGATATACACCACCCGGGCGATAATAAGCCGCATGCATGCGTGCGCCTGATACCGCCTCATAGATATCAAACAAATCTTCACGCTCTCTGAAAGCATATAAGAACACAGTCATCGCACCCACATCTAAGGCATGAGCACCTAACCATAGTAAATGATTCAGAATACGAGTGATTTCGTCAAACATGACACGAATATACTGCGCCCTAATTGGCACCTCCAGCTTTAGCATTTTCTCTATTGCCATAACATACGCATGCTCATTTGCCATCATAGACACATAGTCTAATCTGTCCATGTAAGGCACACTTTGTAGATAAGTGCGATTTTCAGCTAATTTTTCTGTAGCCCTATGCAGCAAGCCAATATGTGGATCAGCTCGCTGTATTACTTCACCATCAAGCTCCAGCACTAACCGTAACACACCGTGAGCTGCTGGATGTTGCGGTCCAAAATTCATTGTGTAATTTCTAATTTCAGCCATTATGAGAACCTTCATCACGAATCACACGTGGTACATTATTACGCATCTCAATCGACACAGGCTGGTAAATAACACGCTGCTGAACTGGGTCATAACGCATTTCTACGTTCCCAACCATTGGGAAATCTTTTCGAAATGGATGGCCAACAAAGCCATAATCAGTCAATAGCCTGCGTAAATCAGGATGATTTTCAAACATAACACCAAACAGATCAAACGCTTCTCTTTCAAACCAATTAGCAACTGGCCACACATCGACCAAAGTAGGCATGACCGGGAAATCATCATCTACGGCAAAAATGCGCAAACGCAAACGTTGATTATTGGCTACGGACAGCAAGTGCAAAACAATTGCATAACGCGACCCTTCCCATAAACCGTCTTCATATTCTGAATAATCAACACCACACAAATCAATCAACTGTTCAAACTTAAACTCCGTTGAGTCTCTTAACTTCACACAAACTTCGATCAGGTCTGTTGCTTTGCACTCGACTGTCACCTCATTTAAATTTGTGGATGCCTTAGTAAGACTATCCTTAAAGGCTAGCTTCAAGTCCGTCGTTAACTGTTCTAATTTATTTGACATATTTATATTGAATTAACGCGCAATTGTATTGGTTCGTTTAATTTTTTTCTGCAGCTGAATAATGCCAAACAACAGCGCTTCGGCCGTTGGCGGACAACCCGGAACATAAACATCAACAGGCACTATCCGATCGCAACCACGTACAACCGCATAAGAGTAATGGTAATACCCACCTCCATTTGCACAACTACCCATAGATATCACCCAACGTGGCTCGGCCATTTGGTCATAAACTTTACGTAAGGCTGGAGCCATTTTGTTCACCAAAGTGCCAGCAACTACCATCACGTCCGATTGCCTTGGACTAGGACGAAAAACAATACCAAAACGATCTAAGTCATAACGAGCTGCACCAGCGTGCATCATCTCGACAGCACAACAAGCTAAGCCAAATGTCATTGGCCATAACGAGCCAGTACGAGTGTAATTTATTAAAGAATCTAAGGATGTAGTAACAAAGCCTTTTTCTAATACGCCTTCAATAGCCAACTAAGCACACCTCATTTCTGCAAACATTTGTGATGGTTTAGATAAAATATTTAATCCCATTCCAGCGCACCTTTTTTCCATTCATATACAAAACCAACCACAAGCACAAATAAAAATACAAGCATAGCTAGAAAGCCAAATAGTCCGATTTCTGGCAACACAACTGCCCAGGGAAATAAAAATGCTATCTCCAAATCGAACAAAATAAATAAAATTGCAACTAGATAGTAACGAACGTCAAACTTCATCCTAGCGTCTTCAAATGCTTCGAATCCACATTCATATGGAGAGTTTTTTTCGGCATCTGGTCGATGCGGTGCCACAAGCTTCCCGAGGATAAGTGGACCTACCCCAATGCCGAGGCCCACTAATATAAACAACAATATTGGAAAATAATTTTCTAGCACTCACTTAACCTAAATAGAAAAACCACATTTATTACTAATAAACCAATTATTACACACACATTTGAAAATTAAATTCACAATTTATGCTAGCTTTTTCTTTCTATTCTAGCAAAGAACAATTTAAGAAAGAACGTGAAAACCATATAAAACTCAACGTCTTTCACTAGGTAAAATTATACCTTATCTTTTCCAAGATTCTTAAGCTTTATCAAAAACAGCATACGTTATTTCACTTAGAAAAATATTCAACTTAGTGTCATTAAAATTACAAACCTACATTAATCAATATCAAGATTTAATCTAATTAAAAACAATATGATACTTTATCACCACATTATGACAGCGAGAAGAAATGAGGGTTCCAGAGGAGTTGTATGTTTTTTTAATCAAGCCTATAACTTATCTATTTGATTTTATAAGACTTACAAATTGGTACGACGGAGAGACTTGAACGTCACTTTAAAATCTCTATTAGGACTATGCTTTTTTTAATATTGTAATTTTTTTGCACACATTTTTGTAAGTTTTTTATTTCACTTGGATTTTTAAAATAAATCACTATTATTCCTCTTTTATTGCATCTATAATAATACCTGACTAAATTGATCAAGTATTATTAGTGTCTAGACAAACCAAAGCGGAACTAAATATCAACGTATTCTCAGATAACAATACTGGCACCACATCCACCTGTGGCTGCCGCTTTTCTTTCTTGGCTTAACTTGGGAGCAACCTCATGAGCGTAGTACTAAAAAATCACGTCAACCAGCACTATAAGCATAGGTTCATCAATGATATCGAATCCAAAGTCACAGAAAAAGGGCTAAGTAAAAACTCCATCTGGATAATTTCAGAAAATAAATCGGGCTCTAATAGGTCCCCGTATTCAAAATCAATACTGACAAGGCATAGATCAGAATGGAAGAGCCGTCTTGGAGCAATCCTCACAAAAGGAAAACAGACGTTCTACCCGAGCTGTGAGTTAGTGCTATGAGGAACCAACTGGCCCAAGAAGCCTCGCAAACCGTGGAGACGCTCGACGATCTCGCAAAATTAGCAAGCTATTCACTCGTGGACACTCTGAACTATGATCCTGACGCGAAAGCAAACGGAGACGATCACGCACCGAGGCAAGTTTTCATGGGTCATTATGTCCCCGTGAATCCTACGCCAATCAAAGACCCTGAGTACGTCGCACACAGTAAAAACTTATTTTCCGAACTTGGCTTCGCCGACAGCATGGCGCAAAAGGCCAACTTTGTAAGAATGTTCTCAGGCGACATCTCGCACGTTCCAAAGCCGATGCGCAAAGTCGGATGGGCATGTGGGTACGCACTTTCCATCTTTGGCACCGAATACAACCAGCAGTGCCCATTTAAAACCGGCAACGGGTACGGTGATGGTCGTGCAGTTTCTGTGCTTGAGACCGTCATAAAAGGTAAACGCTGGGAGATGCAGCTAAAAGGTGGTGGTCGAACGCCATACTGCCGCGGTGCGGATGGTCGCGCAGTCTTGCGGTCGAGTATCCGCGAGTTCCTAGCACAGGAGCATATGCACGCGCTCGGAGTACCAACGTCACGGTCTTTGAGTTTGTACGTTTCGAAAACGGAGAAGGTCAAGCGACCGTGGTACTCGGAGGGTTCACGCTCGATGGAACCCGACACACTTATATCTGAGGCAGTCGCCATTTCGACGCGCGTCGCACCGTCATTCATTCGGGTAGGCCAACTCGAACTTTTCAGTCGTCGCGCACGCAAGAAGGAGCACCCGAAAGCCATGGAGGAGCTAGAGAAGATTGTTTTGCACTTGATCGAACGTGAGTACGCTGACGTCATCGATAAGAAATTAACCATTCCCGAAAAAGTGGTGTTGCTCGCATCCGAGTTCCGCAGTCGTCTTACTTCGCTTGTGGCAAGCTGGATTCGCGTCGGCTACTGCCAGGGCAACTTCAACAGCGACAACTGTGCGGCCGGCGGCTTCACACTCGATTATGGTCCATTCGGATTCTGCGATGTTTTTAACCCGCAGTTCCAGCCCTGGACAGGCGGTGGACATCACTTCTCTTTTCTAAACCAACCAGTAGCAGCAGAACACAATTTTTACATGTTTTGTAAGGCATTGCAGCCTTTGCTGTCTTCGCATCAGGCTTACCTACTAAAGCTCGACGAGATTCGAGGTAACTTTTCAAAAGTCATGCAAACGCAAATGGAAAAGATGTGGGCTGTCAAACTTGGACTTAGCACTTTTAACGCGGCGTTGTTCAGTGAGCTCGAAACGCTCATGGTGCAAACTTCTGTTGATTACAATATTTTCTTCCGCGAGCTCTCGACGATACCTAACGATATTAGTCCACTCAAAAAAAGTTTCTACAAAAACTCTACGCTTGACACAAATTCTAAAGAGATGGATGAGCGTTGGTCAAATTGGCTTACAAAATGGAAATTGCTCATCATCAGCAACAGCACGACTGACACAAATGTTGCTTCGCCTCTATTCTATGAGAGACTCTCTAGGCAGATGAAGCTTGTCAACCCAAAATACAGCTTGCAAGAGTGGTTCCTTGTACCTGCGTATCAGCAAGCAAATGCGGGAAACTACTCTCTAGTCCGAGAGCTACAGGAAGTTATGACACAGCCTTACGCTGAACAGTCGAAGGACTTGGAGGCGAGATACTATAGGCTGAAGCCATCTGAGCTCTTTAAGGTCGGTGGCATGTCCCATATTAGCTGCTCGTCGTGATTTTTTCGAACACTGACCAATCAGAGACGCCCTATAAACACTCATATCGAGCTATAAAAATTTGATTTTTTATGCTTTAAACATCTGATTTACTTTAGTTTCTTCTAGCTGCACTTAACGATGCTTTGATTGATATAAATCAATTCGGTCAAGTTGATTTAGTTGTATCTTTGTGCTTGGGCTTAAATAAAACTACGGCCTAGCATGACAAGGTTCAATCTTAATTTAAGGAGATGTATCATGGATGAAATTAAAACGGAAAGTGGTAAAGTCGTTGGCAGTTGGGACGGTAAAAGTGCCACAGAACTGATGACTGAAATAAAGCGCATCAAAACTGCTTTGGCAAGTGAAGGGTCAACTGACACCTTAGTTTCAAAAGAAATGCCACATAGAGAGCAGTTGCATGAAGATTTGAAGGAGTTTAGAGCATATCACTTATGGGGCTGCGATCTGAGCGGTCAATGTTTAGTTGGCACAGGAGCAAACCGTCTTGAAACTGTTGACAAAGTACTATCATTCTCATTAATAGACCATCATTAATTTCACATTAGTTTGAGGTGCTGAATAAGTACGGGAAATAGTAACAGTATATATAGAAGATAAGTAAATATTACTGCTAGTGCAAGATTGAAAATGTCACTACAGCAGTAAATATTACGGTAGTTATTCAGGCTCCAGAAAACTGTTAGGTAAATTTTATTGAGATGTGTTTTTACACACTTTTTTGTACATTTTGTAAAGCGCTTGTACAATACGATATGCTACTGCATGATGCAGTGAATATTGATAAGTTGTTGTATTTACTTGGGTATTAAGGCTTTATGATACTGCTTGATACTAACATCTGGTGCGACGGAGAGACTCGAACATCGCCTTCAATCCTTTACTAGTACTAGACCTTTAAATATTGCATGTTATTTTTGTACACATTTTTGTACAAATCCGGAGCTAACCACGATTGAGCCGGATCATTACCTTATAATATGGGCTGAT
>CAZJUK010000094.1:0-7585 GCA_964549145.1 uncultured Methylophilaceae bacterium | reverse complement strand
AGTTGATCACGTTAAAAGGAGTAGGACGTTGGACAGTTGAAATACTGATGATGTTTACTCTTGGGCGTATGGATATTTTACCTGTCGATGATTTTGGTATCTGTGATGGCTATCGTCGTCTAAAAAGTTTAGCAACAAAGCCTAAACCGAAGGAAATGGCTGCGTTTGGACAGGCTTGGCAACTACACAGAACAGTTGCCAGTTGGTATTTATGGCGCGTACCTAAATAATGTCACAACCCTATTGGTCACTCGCTCACCCAATCAATCTCAATATTATGTACTTGTGCTATCGCTTCCATTTGCGGAATGGCGTCTTCTAAACGAACTAAAAAGTCAGTGGCTGTTTCTTGATGAAAACCAAGCACCATCACTTTTATGTTATTTGATAAGTTCTTATTTAGAATTAAATTTTCAAACAAAGTCACAATTTGTTGGGTACTTGTATAGTCGGCCAATGCAGCATTATTAGGGTATTCCATCAACTGCGCATTTAATGGATAAGGCTGATCTAATGGCGTACTTATTGGATGCAGTTGTTTTAACATTTGAACCATTCCACTTTCTTCATGCCAGCGTGTCATTAGCAAGTTTGCGTCTATTGTTGAGCTATCCCAAACAAAGCCACTGGCCTCTAAAGCCACAATAAGCTTAGGCCCTAATTGCCAACCGCCTGCGCGAAAATGAATCGCCTGATCAAAACCATTGTTTACTAATACATCACGACTGCAAGCAACGAGTTGCGTTAACGCTTGTTGACTATAGGCTAACTCTAAACTCACTGTGTAACCGCAATCACCAATATTGCAATGTTCATCGACATCCGCAAATGAGTGCGTATATTGATAATCAACTTTACAATAATTGGTCAAAGACTTCCATGCATGCACATGTAAGCCTTGTGTATCTTTGGGTAAAAAAGTTGACTTTATAATTTGTGTAAGCCACTCATTGTGTGGGTGGTCACGAACAAAGTAAGCGGCATTAAGTAATTGCAACATAGGGATATATGGAAATTTTTGCCGAAACTCGCGCATAGTTTCTATATTTTCGCCCTCTAAAGAAATGCCTTCCCAATCAACTGTTACATACACTTTTATCATCGCTGCATTATCAGCCAAAACAGTTTGGCTAAAAAACACACCCATCAGAAAAACATAAAATATTTTTATTATCGATGACACCATAACTCAAAATATACATCAGTTAGCTAACGATAGTTTGACCCTTTTAAAATATCTAATATAAATTAACTTTATCATCTCAATCAAATTAGAATAGCGACCATGAGAAACATACTAAATAACGCTATTTTTAAATATCATGATAACGCGTTCCCGAAGTTGCTAGCTTTTAGAGTACAGATGGTACTAGCATACCAAATTATTGCAGTTGTGGTTGGATGGCATATTTATGAATTAACACGTGACCCGCTGGCTTTAGGATTAGTCGGCTTAGCTGAAGTGATTCCTTACTTTGCCAGCGCGCTATTTGCTGGCCATGCTGTTGACCATTTTTATTCAAGACGCATGTTCGGGGTAATATCAGCTTGCATCCTTATTATCACTTCATTGATATTAGTCTCAGCTTCCCTGAATAAACTAAATGGGGCGTTATTGGGTGGCGGCACAACCACATGGATATATTTTGCAATCATATTAACAGGCTTTGCCCGTGCATTTATTTCCCCTAGTTACAACACGCTATTTGCACTCATTTTGCCACGTAAACATTTTGCTAGAGCAGCTGGCATTGGTACTTCTGCATTTCAAGCAGGTTTAGTAATTGGTCCTGCACTGGGGGGGTTGTTGGTAGGCTTTGCTAGTAAAACAATTGCTTATTCTATTGCTGCATTGCTATTCTTTGGTGCAGCAGTCGCGCTGTTATCACTCAAAATAAAAGAACCACCACCCGTCACAAATGCACCTCCAGTGTTTGCAAGCATAGGGCAGGGTTTAAAATTCGTTGTGAACAATCAGATATTATTTGGCGCACAAATGTTAGATATGTTTGCAGTACTCTTTGGTGGCGCAGTGGCAATGCTACCTGTCTTCATACATGAAATTTATAATTATGGCGCTGAGGGCCTAGGGATTCTTAGAGCAACTCCCGCGTTGGGTGGCATTTTAGCCGGCATTTATTTAACCAAGCATCCGATTAACTTTCACGCTGGGCGTTGGCTGTTAGCCGCAGTTGCGGGATTTGGTATGAGTATTATTACCTTTGCGTTAATCAAATCATTTTGGATTGCCGCTTTAGTTTTAATGATCTCTGGCGCACTTGATGCTGTTTCTGTCGTGCTACGAAGTACCATCATGCAATTAGCTACGCCAGATGAAATGCGAGGCCGCGTTTCTTCAATCAATGGCATTTTTATTGGTTCCTCGAATGAGCTTGGTGCATTTGAATCAGGTTTGGCCGCACGTTTGATGGGCTTAATTCCATCGGTAATCTTTGGTGGCCTAATAACCCTAAGCGTAGTGGGCATTACTGCTAAGTTCGCACCAAAGTTACGTCAATTAACATTGAATGATTTACATTGATTTAATGTAATATATTGGAACAGTAAAGCTTAGGAGTTCACCAAATGTTATCTCTTTACAATGCAAGTGTGCCACCATTAAAACACGCATTAAATAACCTCTCTCACATTCTAAAAATAGCTGAGAAGCATGCTAACGATAAAGAGATTGAGCATGATATTTTACTCAATGCGCGCTTATTTCCAGACATGTTTCCAATTATCCGTCAGGTACATATTGCCACCGATATGAGTAAGGGCTGCGCTGCAAGATTAGCTAACATTGACGTCCCTCAATACGACGATACTGAAACTACTTTTGACGAATTGCAAGCACGTATTAGCAAAACTATTATCTTTTTAAACTTAGCAAAACCTGAACAATTTAATGATGCAGGATCACGCAGTATAGTCATGACGGTAAGAAAAAGAACACTAGAGTTTAATGCCTCAGATTATTTGCTACTTTGGGTGCTACCCAATGTGCATTTCCATATCACTACTACATATGATATTTTGCGACATAATGGTGTCGTTTTAGGCAAACCTGACTTTTTAGGTTTAATAAATCAGCCTAATATCAGAATAAGTTAATAAGCTGAATAGCTCTTATCAGAAAAGATCTCATAAAGCATAAACTCTTCTAATGCAGCGTTATCTTCGATACGAGCTGATAAATTAATCACTCGCTTTAATCGCCGTGAATCCCAATTAAAATCACCATCATATTCACGACGGATAATTTCGATCATTTTTCGTATAACTGCTTTTTTTACACTCCCTCTGTTTGCCCCTGAAACGTCAAACAGCTCTAAACGCGCTGTATTAATATTATTGCGCCAACCTTTAAAACTGAATGTTGCAGACCTATCGCTAATGTCT
Organism: uncultured Methylophilaceae bacterium; assembly: GCA_964549145.1. Classification (GTDB taxonomy): domain Bacteria; phylum Pseudomonadota; class Gammaproteobacteria; order Burkholderiales; family Methylophilaceae. The sequence goes on along the minus strand of CAZJUK010000094.1, from coordinate 4,183 downwards.
CTTACTTCAAAAATACCGTTTGTTCCATCAAGTTGTAAGTTTTCTCTAATCTTAGCATCGCGTTTTTCACCGTCACTTTGTGGATTATTACTTGCCAACACTTCTTCTACATCTTTTTTTGACAATCCTTGCGAGGCTAACTTAGACTCTTTTTGCCGTTTTATATAAGCTTTAAAATCCTCTCCTGGTAAAGGGGCAGGAGAAGTTTTTTCTGGCTTAGGCTTCGGTACCCTTTTAATAATCTCCTTGGGCGCTGGCTTAGGCACTTTGGTTTCAGATTGTTTAGCAACTTCAATAGATGGTGCAATCCGTTTAAGAGGTCTAGTTTTGCTTGGCTTAGTAGGCTCTTGCTGCTTAATTTCAGGCAATGGCAAAACTGGTTCAGGTTCACTTTTTGCGGTTTCTTTTTTCTGTGGCGGCCCTAAAGTAATTTCTAAAGGTGGAGAATCTTCTTCTGGCGAACCCATTGAAAATAATTTAGGTGCAAACAACCATAATAATGACAAATGCAATAACAATGAAAAACTAATAGCCATCAAAATATTACGATTAATACGTATATTAATTATGCCATCACTCACAGCAGGCAAAACTAAATCAGTATTTTTTTGGTTGAATAATTTTTTTGACATAAACACTTCAGCAATAACCCGCTTCCGCTATGACCAGGCGAACATTTGAAGGTTGCAATACTAAACTTAAATAAAAATATACACCATAAAAACTAATTTGTTCTCAAGTTTAATTAGCAAGTGTCGATGTAATAATTGATAACATCTCAGTTCAAGACGCCATAATGCAAGTATATCAAGTACTCGATGAAGATAACCAAACGATTGGGGAATATAGCAATTTAGACTTCGCGCTTGAAGGGCTGAAGAACTTACTATCTGGTATACAGACCATTATTACCATGTGCAAGAGTTTGATTTTGATGAAGTCTATAATGCTTAAATATCACTACTGAAATTATTTGATTTAACCTCAGCAAAGCCAACATTTTAGCTATAAACATTGATTGAATATATTTAAGTAGCATTATCAGATAATAACCACTATTCATATAGGTGCATATGCACTAAACAAGTGCTAAAAACTATCTTTCTAGAGCATCTCTAAACTTATAATTTTTATAAAGAGGTTAATACAAGTAATGGACACAACAATTGCTACGTTTCACAAATCAAAAAATTCAAGTAATCAACTTGACCTAAAACTCAGTGATCACAAGGTTGTTGAACACGCTCAAGAAAAATTAATGAAACAATGTCAAATAAACGAAGATGAGACATTCGAAATGCTAAGTAACATGGCATCACAGAGAAATATTAAATTATTCAGCCTATCAAACCAACTCATTGAAACAACCAAAAAGCTCATTATTTAGTTATTAATACTTCATACCGCAGCACCATCAACATTTCACTTCAAAATTTTACCTAATATTCATTAATCAGTTTTACGTAGCCAATAAAATGGCTGTCCTGTTACCGTTTGTGACAGCTTCATTTCAATACGAGTAAGGTTTTCGTAAGCCTCACCCATTGAGGTATCTGTGTCCCTCGAGAGCTTTTTAGTTATTGATGCAATATAGTCATCCCATTTTGGATTCTTATTGTAACCACGATCTTGCATACATGTTTTAAACACGTGGGCTTTGCGTCCTTCAATTTCTAATTTCTGAAATTCTACAATTGCAGTTAAATTTGCAGCAGATTTTTCAGTAATGTTTTCACATTGAATAATTACCAAACTCAGCTCGATATCTTTTACTATAGCGAGCTCATCTGTTGAGTCTTCTTTATTATCAAGCAGCAAAAAAACAAGCAAGAGTATTAATATACTGAAAAATATTATGTTTTTTTTCATCGGTTTATTTCGCAAGTATTTTCTTGGTTAGCACTTTATTAATTCCTTACCTTCTATAACGCTGATAGGTTTTAAGCAATATCTTATTCTTTTAATTCAGCATCTAGGTCTTTTAATAAATCCACATCGATCTCTTTTAGCACTAGTCTAATTCTATCAACCCCGACTGGGTTGTCGCTTTTATTTTCTATCAAGGCTAACGCATGCAAGCTAGCAGGATGCTTTTGTTGCAACCTTAGCGCACTTTCAAGATGTTTTTTTGCGGTGACTAAATCATCTAAATTTCGCTTACTCTCACCTAGATAATAAAGTGCTTCAACATTTTTTCTTTCTGACTCAACCCAATTTGCAGCTATTTTTTCTAAATTTTTCCAATCACCATCTTTATATGGCAATACTACTTGCATAAAGTAAGGTCGCTTTTCTAATGGCTGATCCCATAGCGGCGAATCGTGCGCTGCATTAATTTCAATGGGCGCTGTTTTTAATAATGCTTTAACCCATTTCACCGGCATATTATAAAAGTAAGCATTTTTGCCCGGGCTTTTAAATGTACTAATAGCGATTAATTTACCCTCGTAATCAAATACCGGGCTGCCACTAGCACCAATTGAAAAGGCTGCTTTGGTACGTATGATTTGACTATCATCGAACGGATACAAGGCCTTGATGTGACTAAGTTCTGGATAAGGAACAGTAGAATCAGAAGGTAAAGAAATAGAAATAACAGGTTGCTCATAATATAAATTAGAAGCATCACCCATAGTGGCAGGCTTAAAATCAACCCATGAGAATTTTAAAATGCATAAATCATGCTTCCAGTCTGCTTGCATAGAGACTGGTTGATACTCGTTGCCCCATAAACTTGCACCAACACCATTAGCATCTTGAAGCACATGGCAATTAGTAACTACATGATCTTTAGATATAGCAACACCTGTGCCATAGCCATGGCCGCCAGACGTTGTCGTTGTGGAAACCTTAACTAGTGATTCACTAAGTTTAAAAAGAAAAGCTCTTGAAGGAGGGGCCACATCTTCAGCGAATGTGAGAGAGGAACACGTGATTAAAATCGGCAATACAAAGAAAAGCGAAAAGAAAGTAAATGAATTATTGTGTGTTATTTTCATCAATGATAAGGCATCAGCAGTACATTTTAGTTCAAGACTTTTTAACGACCTCTCTACATAGATAACCGTGTTATCTATTCTGTGCAATAGCAACCTTTTGTGTAGGTTGATTAACAATACTCATCTTTAAATTTGAAGGTAAAGTAATTTTACTCATCGCAACAAGGTTGTCTTGTTTTTTCTGCGCAATCAATCCTAAATAATGGATTGCCTGGCTATGATCTGCGCTCATTGCCATCACTTTGTTTAAATATGTTTCAGCTGTTTGTATATTATTTGATGCATATTCTGCAGCTGCTAAGTAAAACCAGGCTTCTGTATTATTGGGTTCTTTTTCTGCCCAGTCTTTTGAAATAGCTAACAGTGTATTCCAATCATGAGTTAAATAAGGGTGAACCACTTTCATAAAATCTGGCCATTTTTCAGGGGCTTCCGCCCAAAAAGCCAACTCACTTTTTGTATTAATGGCTTGTTCAGGTTGTTCAATTAATGCCTGCACCCATTCCACTGCCATATTATAGTAATAAGGCGTTTTCCCCGGACTTCTAAGTGCAATAATACCAACTAAGTTACCAGCATCATCAAATACACCACCGCCACTTTCACCTAACTCAAAAGCGCTTGTAGTTCTTAACACGACACTATCATCCATTGGATATAAGTTTTTTACAAAACCAAAAGTGCTTACTGGTGTTGGTTCAAAATTTGGGTAACCCACAGCGAAAACTGCCTGCTCATATTTAAGATTTTCACTTGAGCCAACAGACACTTTAGATATATTTAGGCCTTCAACTTTGACGATGCAAACATCATGCTTCCAATCAGTTTTAATTGCACTTACGGCATATGACTCATCATTAACTAAAACATTGATACTTCGTGCATTAGAGATTACATGGCAGTTTGTGACTATTTGATCTTTAGCAACCACTACACCGGAGCCTTCACCAGTTCTTCCTTTTGACAGCTCAACTTGTACTTTCACAACATGCTTTTCTATTTCATGAAGTAATTCTGCTGTTGGTAAAGCTTGTGCAAAAGTTGTGATAACCATAAACATTAAAGCCAATAAAATCTTTGTCATAATCACCCTTTGTCTACAACATAAATTCTCCTCGAGAAAACTAAGTGTTTCTGAGGCATTCATCTTATATTTAGCAACTAATATGCCAACGATAATACTT
>CAZJUK010000093.1:0-7593 GCA_964549145.1 uncultured Methylophilaceae bacterium | reverse complement strand
CAATCGTGCCCACATTTACGTGCGGCTTGGTCCGCTCAAATTTGCCTTTTGCCATCTTATAATCCTTTGTTTAATCTCAATATTCAGTTTTAATTAATAATATCTTCACTTATTAGTACGCCAAACTATTACCACCCAACTACAACCACTAGCAACATTTTGGTGCCCATGGCGGGAATCGGACCCGCGACCTCTCCCTTACCAAGGGAGTGCTCTACCACTGAGCCACATGGGCCGTTAAGCTTCAAACAAAATGTTTGGAGCGGGAGACGAGGCTCGAACTCGCGACATTCAGTTTGGAAAACTGAAGCTCTACCAACTGAGCTACTCCCGCACTGTGGCCAACAAATCTAACACTATGCACCCACTTAAAACAACACCAATAGGCTCTTCACTACTAAATATACTTTGGTGGAGGGAGAAGGATTCGAACCTTCGTACTCTGAGAGAACGGATTTACAGTCCGTCGCCTTTAACCACTCGGCCACCCCTCCTAACCGAACCCGCGATTATGCTCATTTTTTGAGTGAGTGTCAAATGCTAATCCAATAAAAAAGCCACTTTTAAGCGGCTGTTTTATATTGTCGTTGCGATACATCTTCCATATGTTTGGTGCCGGATATCGGAATCGAACTGATGACCTTCGCATTACAAGTGCGCTGCTCTACCAACTGAGCTAATCCGGCATTTCATTTTTGAGGCGTGACTATAGCATTTTTTATAATTCATGCGCTAGTACTTTTTGATGAAATTGTTCGCAATGTCACTAATTTATTTAACGATTGTTAAATTTGGCCGTTTTTTCTTTAGCTCTTCAGGTTCTCTTGGCCTGTCATCTGCATTCTTAGGCTGGTCTTTTCCAGCCTCCAGACCTGGCATTTCCTTTTGTTCAGCTAATTCAAAAAACATGCCTTGGCCATTTTCTCGCGCAAAAATTCCACGCACCGCATCCATTGGCACATATAAATTTTGCGGGGCTCCTGCAAAACGTGCAGAAAATGTCACGGCTTCATTATCAAGATGCAAATCCTTAGTGGCAGTGTAACTTAAATTTAAAACAATCTCACCGTCTTTAACATAAGCTTTTGGCACGATTGTGTTGGCATTAACTATCACAGCCAAGTGCGGCGTCAAAGCGTTATCTAAACACCATTCATGAATTGCCCGCACCATATAGGACTTTGTAGGGGTGAGTTCGCTCATTTCTTATACTACTTACGCATCGCTTTTTCAGAAGGCGTCATTGCTTCCGCATAAAATGGGCGAGAAAATAAACGCTCAGCATATTTCAATAATGGCGCCGCTTGATTAGGTAACTGAATTCCATAATGCCCCAAACGCCATAATAAAGGTGCAATTGCCACATCTAGCATTGAGTAATCGTCACCAAGCAAATATTCTTGCTTAGCAAAGATAGGTACGATTTGTGATAAATTATCACGGATTGTTTTGCGCGCTTTATCTGCCACTTCTTCATTTTTACTCTCTACGTTTGGAATATGATGAAACAGGTCTTTTTCAAAATTATATAGAAACAATCTTGCGCGTGCGCGCATAACTGGATCAGCTGGCATTAATTGTGGATGTGGAAACCGCTCATCAATATATTCGTTAATAATATTTGCTTCTGACAATACTAAATCACGTTCTAATAAAACAGGTACTGAGTTGTATGGATTAAGTACCGCCAAATCTTCAGGCTTGTTCGCTAAGTCAACATCAATAACCTCAAAGTCCATTCCCTTTTCAAATAATACAATACGACATCTGTGGCTAAACGGATCAACCGAGCCAGAATAAAGCTTCATCATAATTTGTTACACCTTAATTTTTTATAATAATAATTATTTTTACTTAACATCTTTCCAATAAGCGCTTTTTAATTTTTTAGCTAGCACTAACATTACTCCCAAAAACAATAACACCCATAGACCAATGGCTTTACGTTGCTGCTTTGCTGGCTCACCCATAAACGCCATGTAGTTGGTCAGGTCAGCAACATAATTATTGTATTCTTCAGGACTTAATTTCCCTGGCTTCACCAGCTCCAACTGATGTGTTTCATGGTTTAGCTCTTGTATGCCTTGCATTTCATACAACACATGCGGCATTGCCACTTTATCGTAGACAGTATTGTTCCAGCCACTTGGTGTTGTTTCATCACGATAAAACCCACGCATGTAAGCATAAAGCCAATCAACCCCACGCGCTCTTGTTTCGACAGATAAATCTGGAGGAGCAACACCAAACCATTTTTTTGCTTCCTCAGGCTGCATTGCTACTTTCATCGTATCGCCAATTTTAGTGCCAGCGAATAAAAGATTATCTTTAATTTGTTGCTCAGATAAACCGATATCCACTAACCGGTTATAACGCATATAGTTTGCGCTATGACAATTTAAACAGTTATTAATAAAAGTACGGGCGCCTCGCTGTAATGAAGCCTGGTCAGTCGGATCAATAGGCGCTGTTACATTAATTTCCGACCCTGCTGCAAATGTTATTGATGGCAACAAGAATACAACTAATACAAATAGTTTTTTCATAATTTTTCTCATTATCAACCTGTTACTCTTTCTGGCACGGGCTTAGTTTTATCTCTCGCTGAATACCAAGGCATAAGAATAAAAAATAAGAAATAAGATATCGTGAAAATGCGCGCAACAATTGTCGCCCTATATGCCCCACCAACTAATAGCATATCTGTCGGAAACTCACCCCAAATATTGGATGGTTTAGTACCCAAGTAGCCTAAAACTATAAAGCTAATCACAAAGATTGCTAACCAACGTTTGTACAGGGTACCGCGATAACGAATCGATTTAACTGGACTACGATCTAGCCATGGCAGTAAAGCAAAAATCATCACAGACAATCCCATTGCAGCTACACCAGGAAACTGTGAATTCATCACCGGAGGAATAGCTCGCAGAATTGAGTAATAAGGTGTGAAATACCAAACTGGCGCAATATGCTCGGGCGTTTTAAGTGAATCTGCAGGGATGAAATTATTATGCTCTAAAAAATAACCGCCCATTTCCGGCATGAAAAAAACAATAGAGGAAAAGACGATCAAGAACACAACAACACCTACTAAATCTTTTACTGTGTAATAAGGGTGGAATGGAATGCCATCAAGCGGAATACCTGTTTTTTTATCTTTTGTTTTTTTGATTTCTACGCCATCTGGATTATTAGAACCCACTTCATGTAAAGCTACTAAATGCACCACGACCAAGCCTAAAAGCGCTAATGGCAAAGCAATGACATGAAATGCAAAAAAGCGATTTAAAGTGGAATCTGAAATCAAATAATCACCGCGTAACCATTCAGACAAATCTGGCCCAATAAAAGGTATGGTAGCAAAGAGATTCACAATGACTTGCGCTCCCCAGTAAGACATTTGCCCCCATGGCAGCAAGTACCCGAAGAAGGCTTCACCCATTAGCACCAAGAAAATTCCGACGCCAAATAGCCAAATAAGCTCACGCGGCGCTTTGTAAGAACCATAAATCACACCACGAAACATGTGTAAATACACCACAACAAAGAACATCGAGGCGCCAGTAGAATGCATATAGCGAATAATATTACCGCCAAACACATCACGCATAATATATTCAACCGAAGCAAACGCCTCTGCAGCTGAAGGTTTGTAATGCATCGTTAAGAAAATGCCAGTGACAATTTGCAAGACTAGCACTAACATTGCCAGAGCACCAAAAAAATACCAAAAGTTGAAATTTTTCGGTGCGTAGTATTCAGTTAAATGCGCTTTAATGGTTGATGACAAAGGGAAACGTTCATCGACCCACCCAAGGACACCTGCTGCTTTACCTGAAGACTTTGAATTTACTGTTGCCATGTTCTTAAGCCTCCATCTCAGCATCCACACCAATCAATAGTGTGTTGTCATCTAGAAAAGAATAAGGTGGCACGATTAAGTTAGTCGGTGCGGGCGAGCCTTTAAACACACGACCAGCCAAATCAAATTTAGAACCATGACAAGGACAGAAGAACCCTCCTACCCAATCTTCACCCATATCGCCACCAGCACCCAGCTTAGTCGTAGGGGAACAACCTAAATGTGTACAAATGCCTACCAGAACACCAATGTTAGGTTTGATTGATCGACCACTATTTTCGCAATAGACCGGTTGCTGAGGCACCTCACAATCAGGATCAGATAATTGATCAATATTTTTAGCTAAATCTTCATTCATCTCATCTGTGCGATGAATAATCCAAACAGGCTTACCGCGCCATTCAGCTGTTTTAATCTCACCTGGCGCCAACATGCTAATATCCTCTTCTACAGGTGCCCCAGCTGCTTTAGCACGCTCACTCGGCAACATACTACCTACAAATGGCACTGCCACCGCAAGCGAACCTACAGCACCAGTTGCTGCGGTTACTTTAGCTAAAAACTCTCGTTTTTCAACATCAATTTCTGAAGGCGGGTGAAAAGATAAACCAGATTGACTGGTTGTTTTTTTCTTGTTGGTACTCGAGTCTGACATGGGATTCCTACTAATTGTCAAATAAGACAAATAAATTAAGGTAATTTACAAAGATCAAATTATACATTTTTTGTCATTCAAAAATCAAATTTATTAATCTAAGCAACTGAAAATAAACAGTTAAACTGGGTTATCAATATCAATAAATACATGTTGAATGTTAAATTTTTCGGCCAAATGCTCACCTAATGCTTTAACACCATAGCGTTCAGTGGCATGATGCCCTGCAGATATATACGCCGTATTAGATTCTCGTGCGCTGTGTACCGTAGGTTCAGAAATCTCACCACTGATAAATACATCTATATCATTGGCAATCGCTATATCAATATAATCTTGCGCTGCGCCAGTACACCAGGCTATCTTTTTTACTACTTGCTGCACATCACCAATGACTAATGGTTTTCGATTAAGTTCATTACTGATATGTGCTGCCAACTGTTTCAAAGATTGCGCTTTCTCCAACTCAGCCCAAGCCATAATACCTTTATCGTCCAGATACCCTAAAACCTTCAACCCTAAGACATTACCTAACATGACATTGTTCCCAAGCTGGTTATGTGCATCTAAGGGCAAGTGGTAAGCAAATAGGTTGATTTCATGCTGTAATAGAAATTGTAACCTTTGTTTTTTAATACCTGTAACGACAGCAGACTCACCTTTCCAAAAATAGCCATGATGCACCAAAATTGCATCGGCATTAGCTTCATGGGCTGCGTGTAATAAATCTAAACTCGCAGTTACCCCCGTAACAATCTTATTGATTGTTTGCTTACCCTCAACTTGCAAACCATTTGGACAATAGTCATTAAACTTTTCTGGCTGCAAAATTTTTGCCAAATATGTGTTGATTGCGGTTAATTGCATTAAAACCTTCCTGTTTTTCGTATATGCTATGGGTATTTATTAACTATTCAATTTTTGTTTCAAACAAACTCATATGCAGAAAATCTGGCTTATTTTTGCTCAAACTGCCACCGCCTGTTTAGGCGTTTTATTTGTGCTTCGTCTTTTTTACCCTAACTTGTTAGAGACTCAGCCAGATCCTGTTGTTATTTCTCAAGCGCCATTAACAGCACCAGTGACAGGTTCAATTTCAAGTATACCTGTTAGCTCATATAGTGATGCCGCGAAAAAAGCAATGCCAGCCGTTGTGAATATTTTTACATCAACTGCATCTGTTACTAGCTATCACCAGCAGTTTATGGATGACCCGTTATTTAAACACTTTTTTGGTGATCGAAACGATAATGGCGGTAAAGATAACAGCTTAGGTAGTGGCGTAATTGTAAGCCAACAAGGTTTGATTTTAACAAACCATCATGTTATTTCTTCAGCAGATGAAATTGAAGTTTCGCTTGCAGATGGTAGAAAGTTACCTGCAAAAATAGTTGGCACCGACCCTGAAACCGATTTAGCTTTACTTAAAATAGATGCAAAAAATTTACCCTCTATTACTTTCGCCAGTTCAGAAACACTTAATGTAGGTGATGTAGTATTAGCGATTGGCAATCCATTTGGGGTAGGACAAACCATTACCCAAGGTATTGTCAGTGCATTAGGGCGTAATCAATTAGGCATAAATACTTATGAAAATTTTATTCAGACTGATGCCTCCATAAACCCTGGCAACTCAGGTGGCGCACTGGTTGATTCATTAGGCAATCTAGTTGGCATCAACAGTGCCATTTATTCACGTAATGGTGGCAGTATGGGCATAGGGTTTGCAATCCCAGCAAATCTAGCTAAACAGGTAATGGTACAAATTGCTAAAGATGGCATTGTCACAAGAGGATGGGTTGGTATTGAAACGCAAGATTTAACACCAGAGTTAGCAGAATCATTCCGATCACCAACAACAGCAGGAGCATTAATTGCCGGTGTTTTACGGGATAGTCCTGCATACCGCGCAGATTTAAAAGCAGGTGATGTGCTACTCGCTATTAATCGCCAGCCTGTAATTAATAGTGCATCTATGTTGAATTTAATTGCAACACTTAAGCCTAAGCAAGAAGCTATTTTAACTATTATTCGAGAAGGTAAGAAAGTTGATATTAAAGTGCTAATTGGCACAAGACCAAAACAGCTAGCCCAGAAAAAATAATATTAAGGGCCTAGTCTACAAAACTTAAAGTTCAGCATGGATGCTTTCACTTTTGGCCTGTGTAAATTGCACAAAAAATATACCTGCTTCATATAGCAGCCATAAAGGCACTGCTAACATAAACTGCGAGATAATATCAGGTGGTGTAAAAATAGCGGCAACGACAAATGCGCCAACAATGACATAACTACGGGCTTCTTTTAGTTGCTTAATAGTCACCCAGCCAAACTTAGTCAGCATTACCACAGCGATTGGCACCTCAAAAGCAAAACCAAAAGCTAAAAATAATGTCATTACGAAATCTAAATATTCTGCAATATCTGTCATCACTGCTACCCCCTCTGGTGCGCTACTTACAATAAAGCCAAAAACCACTGGAAACACCATGAAATATGCAAATGCCATACCACCTATAAACAACAAACTACTCAATACAATCACAGGTAGCATTGATTTTTTCTCATGTGCATATAAGCCCGGTGCAACAAACGACCATACATGGTAAAAAGTGTGTGGTAATGAGATAACGAATGCAGCCATCATTGCTACTTTCATTGGCACAAAGAATGGCGTAGTGACTGCAGTTGCAATCATTTGTGCACCATCAGGCAACTTAGCGAGCATAGGTGCTGCTAAAAGTGAATAAATTTTGTTAGCAAAAGGAAATAGCACCACAAAAACCAAAACAAACCCGAGAGCCACCTTAAGAAGCCTGCCGCGCAACTCAATCAGGTGAGAAATAAATGACTCGGTTGGTGTCATATTGATTTAGGTGTTTACCTTAGGTGTTTTTGCTTTACGTGTTTTTGCTACAATAGTTTTTTTAGCGACCGGCTTTTTAGAAGCAAGTTTTTTAGATACAGTGGACTTAGTTGTAGGTTTTTTATTATGCAGCTTTTTAGGAGACGGGCTTTTAACAGTAGACTTTTTTTGAGTGACTTTCTTACTGGTTAAATTGCTTTAGTTTGC
>CAZJUK010000092.1:0-7635 GCA_964549145.1 uncultured Methylophilaceae bacterium | reverse complement strand
ATGTTTAGATTTTAGTTTGTTGGATAAACCATCACTACTGAATTTTTATAAGTTCTTTTATTTTGTTGTCGCTATGCTTTTGATAAATGGCTGCGCAAGCACCAGCAAAAAACCTGCAGTCAATCCAAGCTCTTTGCAAGTTCATCAACAGCATCTTGCCAACATCTCAAACATCAATACATTCTCGATAAAAGGTCGTATGGGCGTAATTATTGTTGATAAAGGCTTTTCTGGGCGCCTGGAATGGCAACATTTTAAAGGGAATGATTATCTTGAAATCTATTCTCCACTTGGTGGAAAAGTCGCCAGCATTAAAAAAACACAACAAAAAGTCACATTGACGGAAAAAAATGGAAAAGTGACAGAAGCGCAAAACGTAGAAACGCTCACCGAAACTACGTTAGGATGGCATTTGCCTTTGGAAGGCTTAAGCTATTGGGTGCTAGGAAAGCCATCCAATAGTAAAATTGATTATGCTATTTGGGATCAATTTGGCAGGCTTATTGAATTAAAACAAAATGGCTGGGATATTAAGTATTCAAAATATACAGATAATAAAGGTTACTCGCTACCTAATCGCATAGCGCTTAGAAACGAAAAAATTCGTTTAAAACTATTGATTGAACAATGGGCCGATGTGTCTGGCAAACCAGCGTTAGTCAATACTAAAGAATAGTTATAAACGCAAACTAAATGAATAACTTTGAATCATTTTCAGCCCCTGCAAAAATAAATTTATTTTTGCATATTACTAGTTGTCGTGAAGACGGCTATCACAATATACAAAGCGCATTTCAACTATTAGCTTTTTACGATACGATCCGCATAAGTCTTAAGACTGATAGCAAAATCACTAGAGTTGGTGATAATGCTAATATTCCAGCTAATGAGGATTTATGCGTTCGTGCAGCTTTGGCTTTACAAAAAGAAACCGGTTGCACCTTAGGTGCAGACATTGCGATTGAAAAAAAAATCCCAATGGGTAGCGGTTTAGGTGGTGGCAGTTCAAATGCGGCAACAGTATTACTTGCACTTAATAAGTTATGGCAACTTAATTTACCACGTGCAAAACTAATTGATATTGGTGTGACATTAGGCGCTGATGTACCAGTGTTTATTTTTGGTCAAACGGCATGGGCAGAGGGTGTTGGCGAGATTCTCAGCCCAGTAAAATTGCCACAAAGTTACCAAGATGGCCATTTTGTCGTTTTAACTCCGCAAGTGCATGTCTCCACTGCAAAAATATTTGCCAATCCTCGATTGACAAAAGACACGAAAACCTTGAAAATAGCGGACTTTTCTGATGGTAACAATTCTAGCTTATTTAGAAATGACCTTGAGAAATTAGTATGTGAAGAATTTCCAGCAGTTGCATCAAGCCTAGCTTGGCTAAATCAGTTTGGTCAAGCAAGTATGAGTGGTTCAGGCGCATCTGTTTTTTTAAAAGTTAATTCGCAAACAATGGCTGAAGAAATACTTGCTCAAAAACCTGAAAACACTGATGGCTTTACAGCATTAGGCTTACAGTTTCACCCTTTGTACGAGTTAGCGAAATAGAGTTTTTGGGGAGTCGCCAAGTTGGTTAAGGCACATGGTTTTGATCCATGCATGCGAAGGTTCGAATCCTTCCTCCCCAACCATTAATTGCAAAGCGTGTATATTCAAAGATTTACACGCTTTTACTTTTTAAAGTCATTTTCTTTAAAGGACGCACGTGTCATCTAATAGCAACATGATGGTATTCACAGGCAACGCTAACCCTGTGCTAGCAAATGAAGTAGCTGACCACTTAGGCATTAAACTCGGCGCTGCCGAAGTTGGCCGCTTCTCTGACGGTGAAGTTATGTTAGAGCTTCTAGAAAATGTGCGTGGCCGAGATGTGTTTGTATTACAGTCAACCAGCCACCCTACCAATGACAACCTAATGGAAGTCATGGTCATGGTCGACGCGCTACGGCGTTCATCAGCTGGTCGCATTACTGCAGCAATTCCCTATTTAGGTTATTCACGTCAAGATCGCCGTCCTCGTTCGGCACGTGTTGCAATTACTGCAAAAGTAGTCGCCAACATGCTTACTAGCGTTGGGGTTAATCGTTTACTAACAATGGATTTACACTCAGATCAAATTCAAGGGTTTTTTGACATCCCTGTCGACAATATTTACGCAACGCCATTACTATTATCTGATTTATTAAAACAAAATTACGGAGATTTGGTCGTAGTATCACCTGATGTTGGTGGTGTTGTCCGTGCTCGCGCAGCGGCTAAACAATTAGGTTCTGACTTAGCTATTATTGATAAACGTCGTCCAAAACCAAACGAAGCTAAAGTAATGAATATTATTGGCGATGTAGCGGACCGTACTTGTGTAATTATGGATGACTTAGTTGATACAGCCAACACGCTATGTGAAGCAGCCGCAGCATTAAAAGAAAAAGGCGCGACTAAAGTTTTAGCTTATGCAACACACCCAATTCTATCTGGCAATGCCATTGATCGCATTACCAATTCACACCTTGATGAACTCGTGGTAACAAATACGATTGTGTTAAATGAAACAGCACAACAATGTAAAAAAATACGTCAATTAAGTTCTGGGGTGTTATTAGCAGAAACAATTCGCAGAATCAGCAGTGAGGACTCTGTGTCATCATTGTTCTTGGAGTAAGATTTAAGAATAAGTTATAATGCGCGGTTGATTGATAATTAATCGCAACAAGTCTGTTATCTGGTCGCGGATAACAGTTTTTAGTGTAGTAGATATTAGGAGTTACAAAATGAGTATTGAAATTAAAGCAGTCACGCGCGATGTAAAAGGCACGAGTGCGAGCCGCCGCCTTCGTCGCGCTGGCATAGTCCCAGGTGTAATATATGGCGAAGACAAGCCTGCTGTTACTGTAGAGTTTAATGGCCATGCATTATTCTTAGAGTTCCGTCACGAAGCATTCCATGCTTCAGTGTTATCGCTAGAACTTGATGGTAAAAAAGAAGACGTGCTATTGCGCGACTATCAGTTACATCCAGTAAGAAATAACATTCTACATGTAGATTTTCAGCGCGTTTCGGCCACTGAAAAAATCCACGTTAAAGTACCAGTTCACTTTATCAATGGCGACATTGCTCCTGGTGTTAAAGTTGATGGTGGTATTGCAGCACATATCATGACAGAAGCCGAAGTGATTTGTTTAGCTAAAGATCTGCCAGAGTATGTTGAGGTTGATTTAGCACACTTAGAAATTGGTGATTCAGTACATCTATCTGAAATCAAATTGCCTAATGGTGTTGAGTTTGTAGAACTAACACATGATAATGATGCAGCCGTAGCTTCAATCGCTAAATCGCGTGCTGGTGCTTCTGATGATGATGTTGTCGCTCCGACAGAAACAACAGATGCAGCTGAAGACGGTGAAGCAGTTGAAGATAGCGAAGCAGATAAAGAGTAAAGCACAGCAATACTTTATAACGCGCCCTCTCCGGAGTGCGCGTTATTTATTTGAGGCTTATTTATTTAAAGTGCGAAATATGCGCTTAAAATGGCAAACTAATGACAGCAATTAAATTATTTGTAGGCTTAGGTAACCCAGGTGAGAAATATACTGGCACACGCCACAACACAGGCTTTTGGTGGGTAGACTTAGTGGCCGAACAAAGCAGAAGCCAATTAAAAGTTAATGCGAAAATGTTTGGTGAAGTCGGCAAACTCAACCCGTATCAAAATAAATTGTTGCTCAAACCAACTACCTTTATGAATGCTAGCGGTAAAGCAGTCGCAGCATTGGCCAATTATTACAAAATCAGCCCTGAAGAAATACTCGTCATTCATGACGAGCTTGATTTACCTGCTGGCAGTATGAAATTTAAATTCGGTGGTGGTCACGGTGGTCATAATGGCTTAAAAGATATCAATCTTGCTCTAGGGTCATCAAACTATTGGCGCTTACGTATTGGCATTGATCATCCAGGTGATAGGAACCAAGTCGTTAATTATGTATTAAAAGCGCCACAAAAAGACGAACAAACTGCCATTGATGTTGGTATTAATGAAAGCACAAAGCTGCTTGATTTAATCTGTGCAGGTGAATTTGAAAATGCAATGCTTAAGTTGCACACCAAAAACTGATAACAACGCAAAGATTGCGTAAAAGATGATTGGAATAACATGCAGTGTGGAATAGTAGGATTACCAAACGTGGGCAAATCAACCTTATTCAATGCAATTACCAAAGCAGGCATTGCGGCAGAAAACTACCCCTTCTGCACGATAGAGCCTAATATTGGTGTTGTAGAGGTGCCTGACAACCGCCTACAACCGATTGTTGATATTGTTAGTCCTGAGCGTACATTACCGGCTACAGTAGAGATGGTAGACATAGCAGGTATTGTAGAAGGCGCTTCTAAAGGTGAAGGCTTAGGTAATAAGTTTTTAGCCAACATCCGTGAAACCGATGCCATTGCTCATGTAGTCCGCTGTTTTGATGACAGCAATGTTATTCATGTAGCAGGTAGGATAGATCCTTTATCTGATATTGAAGTGATTAATACTGAATTGGCCCTAGCTGATTTAGAGACGATTGAAAAAACTATTCACCGCGAAAGCAAAAAAGCAAAATCTGGTGATAAAGCAGCCATGGCGCTAACATCACTTTGCGAAAAAGTACAACAGCACTTAAATACTGGCGGGCCTGTTCGCACTTTAGATTTAGACGAGGATCAAACACAATTGATTAGACCTTTGTGTTTAATTACCGTAAAACCTGTGTTGTATATTGCCAATGTTGATGAATCTGGCTTTAAAGACAACCCTTACCTAGATAAAGTCACTGCCTTAGGTCAAGAAGAAAATGCGCCCGTTGTATGTATTTGCGCAAAAATTGAAGCTGAAATTTCTGAACTTAATGACGATGATATCGCCGTGTTTTTAGAAGAATTAGAACAAGAAGAACCTGGCTTAAATCGTGTTATTCGTGCTGCTTATAATTTACTTGGCTTACAAACCTACTTTACTGCTGGCGTGCAAGAGGTTCGGGCTTGGACTGTTAAAAAAGGCGCCTCAGCACCTCAAGCAGCAGGGGTGATTCATACCGACTTTGAACGTGGATTTATTCGTGCAGAAATCATTGCATATGATGAATACGTCAATAACAAGGGTGAAAAAGGCGCACAAGAGGCAGGAAAAATGCGCTTAGAAGGTAAAGAATATATTATGCAAGATGGCGATGTGGTCCACTTCCGTTTCAACGTTTAAATTAAGAACGTTCATCGAAGTGAGTGCGTGATTTCATACTGACAAGTGGCCGTTAATACACTTGCATTGCTGGCTTGCTTGAAAATTAGCAAGGCAGAAAAAAAGTAACTATTACTGTTTAGAATTACTTAACAGTCTCCATTACCACGACCTGGTACATATCTTTCCCGTCCTGTGAGAATGGTTTGAAATATGTATAGTTATAGACCACATACTTTTCACCCTGAATTTCCTCTTCTTTGGCACCCTCAGGAATATTAGTGATAACCGCACCATCCGGAGCATCGATGACTCTATATTTTCCATTTTCTTTAATATAGAAAGCACCGCCAAAATACAGATAAGCCTTACCATCTAAAGTCACGTTCTCTGCACCTTCAGGCAAGCTATTTACAATAATATTTGTAGGTGGGTTTACCACGGTATAACCACCAGAGCTTTGCGTGTAATAGACACCACTGGAGTAATGGTAATGCTGGTTGTTAATAGAAACAATAACTGCTGTCACCGCCAATGTTGCAACAAAGAAACCGAATGGGTGCCAATACGGACCATAGTAAAAGCCTGAGTAGCGATGATGATGGTAGGGATAGTAGCCACGATGGCCATTGTAAAAGCGATTTGAATGAAGGTTATTAACACGCACATTATTGTTTACACGTATGTTCCTACTGTTATCTACATTAACATTTACGTTTTTATCTCGGTCTTTAATCTTGTTACCAGAGTTTTTAGGTAATTTATTGTCACCTTTTGCGTGTAAGTTTTTACTATCTACTTTTTCTCGACTTGTTGTCTTGGCTCTGTTTTTAGAGTTTGAAGGTTGCATTTTCCTAGTGGTGGAAGACCCTGCCCTATTGTTAGACACGGGCCGTTTTTTCATTGCATTTGATTTATTGAAATTACTTGACTTTGGCCTAGTTGGAGATCTAACAGCACCACCATTGATAGAACGGCTATGACTGCCCCTGCTCATCCCAGCGCGACCTCCGCCGCCCTTCCCCATTCGCCTTGCTTGTAGGTCACCCGCACTCAACAATGCTGTAAAAAAAATTGATAAGACTATTAAGGAATATTTTTTCATTACGAATAAGTTCTACTTTATGGGTTTCAGTTCAGTTCTTTCTGAACTACTTGGTGGGCTGGACTCAAACATCAGGTCTGGCAAATCAGGATTCTCTCTGAAGTTTGAGAATGTTGCTTCATAAAATTCAGACGTATCAGCAGCTGACTCAATCGTAAACCTAAGCGGTAAATGACTTGATTTATCTATCCATATTTGCACGACTTGAACGTCGTTGCTTGCCAAAATAGCAATAACTTTTATACCTTCTATTTCGTCTTCTCCCAAAAATAGAACTTGGTCGAAATCAGCCAGAATGTCATCTGTAAAACTAGGGTAGAAAAAATCTACAGCTGGAAAACTAATACCATATTGATCATAGGCATAATCAAAAACCTTAACAATATTGCCGGGAGCTTCAATTGTGGCATAGGTGTTTTTATCAAATGAATAATAGCCTAAGGTTGTCCCATCGTACCAGTAACTTTTTTCACCCTTAGTGCCATTGCCGTGAACGTACATCTTATTCGGCCCACGCATATAGACGTCGCTCTCATTATAAGATTCTGTGCCGTCTGCAGATACATTCACTGTATTAAGTGTATAGCTAGCCGCCGACAGCTTCCCAATAACATCGCTCATCTTGTCAAGGCTTGCTATTGCCCTGGTGTCATATTCTTCTTTGTCTTTTGCTGTACAAGAAACCAAGAACAAACTTACTAAAACTAAATAGAGTATTGCTTTTCTTACCATGTGGGTCACATTCCATCTTCAGAAAAATTTAAAAACAATTAATTATTATGATAGCAGAATCTGCGCCCCAATAGAACTGTATAGGCTATGCGATAAAACTCGATAGTGCACTGCAACCTAATTGCACCTCATTTAAACCCAAGCTGTAAAAGGAAGAGAAACCTTAAGTATCTATCATTGGGAAATATTATCTTCTAGCTGGCTAGTAAATATAACTGCCCTTTCATAACCTCCAGCTTTTTTAACAACATATCAAATCATTATTTTGGCAGAAAATCTCATCAGATATTAAGAACTAGTATAGTTTCTTGCCCAGCAATAGCACAGCTTGCAAATATATTCATATTATTTATGCTTTCTATCTTGTTTGAATGGTAGTGTGAAGTTATAATGCTCGGCCTTGCTAGATGGTCTTTATTTTTGGGACTTAAATCCTAGGGAATCGTTTGGCGTAATCAATTTGCAACTAGTTTACAGAAGATTACAGACAAACTATTTTTCGGTAGTATAAGATGATATTTGGCATTACGGTTTACTGGTGATGTAGCTCAGCTGGTTAGAGCACAGCATTCAT
>CAZJUK010000091.1:0-7646 GCA_964549145.1 uncultured Methylophilaceae bacterium | reverse complement strand
TACTTCATCTATTAAAGTTGGTGTAGGTGTTAGTGCACCTTTCGGGCTGAAAACAGAATATGATGATAAGTGGATAGGCCGGTTTCAAGCTGATAAGTCTGAGCTCAAAACAATTAACATTAATCCATCTATAGCATTTAAAGTGAACGACCAGCTATCATTAGGCGCTGGCGTATCATTTATGCGAGCTGAAGCAACATTAACTCGCTCAGTTAATTTTGGTGGAGCTGGGGAGGGAGATGTTGAAATTGAAGGTGATGACTGGGGCTTTGGGTTTAATTTAGGTGCTATATATCAGCTAACACCTGATACACGTGTTGGACTGGCATACCGATCTAAAATCACACAAAAACTTGAAGGCGATGCAGAGTTTACACGACCAGCAGGTATTCCTTTTGTTCTAGCTCCTGATGGAGATGTTACGGCTAAAGTGGACTTGCCAGAAACATTTTCAGCAAGTGTTTTTAGTCGAATCAACAGTAAATGGGATGTAATGGGTGATGTTACTTTGACACGTTGGAGTCGTTTTGAAGAGTTAAGAGTGCTTCGTGAAAATGGGTCAACATTGACTGTTACACCTCAAAACTGGGAAAATACTATACGCTATTCTGTTGGGGCAAATTATCGTTATAGTGATGCGGTTAAACTACGTGCTGGTTTAGCTTATGATGAAGAAGCAATTAAGGATGAGTTTCGCACACCACGCATACCAGGTAATGATAGGAAGTGGCTATCATTGGGCGCGAGTTACAAAGTTACGCCGTTATCAACATTCGATATTGGCTATTCACACCTATTTATTAGTGATACAGATATTGATGATAATCAATTGGCCACTGGAAATGGACGTGTCAGAGGTGAGTATGAAGGAAGCGTCGATATTTTAAGTTTGCAATACACACATAATTTTTAAATCATAAATCTATGAACTAATAAAAAAGAGGCTTGGAGCCTCTTTTTTATTGCTTTTTAATTAGTCTATTATTTATTCAATGAGAAGTTCTAGCTTATTGGGTACACCATTCATTGCATCCGCATCTTCTATAGGTTCCGAGCGGGCAGTAATAATCGGCCATATTTTAGCTAGGCGTTCATTGATCTCGATAAATTGTTGTTGATCTTCTGGCACATCATCTTCGGCAAAAATAGCCTCAGCAGGACACTCTGCGACACACAAGGTGCAATCAATACATTCATCTGGGTTAATCGCTAAAAAGTTTGGGCCTTCCACAAAGCAGTCCACTGGGCATACGTCCACACAATCAGTGTATTTGCATTGAATACAATTTTCGGTTACTACATAAGTCATTATTTTTATTTCCTTGTCAGCTATATCAAGCCAAAACGTTATTTTAATTCAAAATCAACCATCAGTCATTCACAGGATTGATTTATTAATACTTTTTACTAAAAAGGGTGCTTTGTGAATTTAAGCAATCATGCCTGCACCCACAGTGTTATTTGTACTTTCATCAATTATAATAAATGCACCAGTAGCACGGTTTGTTTTATAGCTATCGACCATGAGTGGTTGTGCAAGTTTAAATGTTAAGCGTGCAATATCATTCATTTTCAAATCAGTAGTCGATTGCTCTTCTAGTGTATTCACATCAATTTTATACTGAATCGAGCCTATTTTAGCTTTTGATTCACGAGTTGTGTGTCTCACAATATAAGTACGTGCAACAGATAGAGGTATTTCCCCTAGCCAACACACGTACGCCTCTATTTGTTTAACTACTTCTGGCATTTCATTTGATTTAACAATCATGTCGCCACGAGAAGTATCAATTTCATCTTCAAGTAATAGGGTGATGCTTTGTTCGGTTTGCGCACTTTGTAGTTGTTTGTCACCAATTTGAATCGCTTTGACTTTTGATTGATAGCCATTAGGTAATACTGTAATCTCATCACCTATTGCAATATCGCCAGTTTCAATTTGTCCCATGAAGCCTCTAAAGTCATGTAGTTCCGCATCTGCACTAGCGTGTGGACGACAGACAAATTGCACAGGAAAACGAAATTTTTCAGATTGTACTGTATGCGCGGCAGGTGTTTTCTCTAGTATTTCCAACATGGTTTCACCTTGGTACCAAGGCATGTTTTCTAGGCGGTCTACCAACATATCACCATTGAGAGCTGACATTGGTATAAAGCGAATATCACGTGCGCTAGCGAAGTCAATGCCTTCTGCAAATCTAGTGTAATCCGCACAAATTTTGTCATAAGCAGACTGATTATAATTTATCAGGTCCATTTTATTAACAGCGACTACAATATGTGGAATGCCTACTAAATGCGCTAAATAGCTGTGACGTCGTGTTTGTGTGAGTACACCTTTACGCGCATCAATTAAAATGATTGCAAGGTTTGCCGTCGATGCTGCCGTGACCATGTTGCGTGTGTATTGCTCATGCCCAGGCGCATCGGCAATAATATATTTACGTGTGCCTGTGCTGAAATATCGATAAGCAACATCAATGGTAATACCTTGCTCGCGTTCGGCTTGCAGCCCGTCAGTAAGTAAAGATAAATCAATCGTTCCCATCCCACGTTTTTTAGATGTTTTAGAAATATTAGTGAGTGTGTCGGCCAAAATAGTTTTAGTATCGAATAACAAGCGTCCGATTAAGGTGCTTTTGCCATCATCTACACTGCCGCAGGTCATAAAACGTAATAGGCTGTCGTTATGATTCACACTGTCTTGATTTGTAACGTATCGATTCATTTTGCTTTCTTGTAAGGTGTTATTTTTAGTATTGTTATGTTTAACAGTCGTGCTCATTAGAAATAACCTTCCTTCTTACGTTGCTCCATACTCGCTTCAGAGGTTTGGTCATCTAAGCGAGTTGCTCCTCGTTCGGTAATGGTAGTAGCCGCCGTTTCCACAATGATTTTACTAGTGCTATCTGCATCAGAATAAACGGGTGCAGTGCAGGTAATATCACCCACGGTTCTGAATCGCACCTGTTTGTTGACGGTTTCTTCGTTGGCTTTAGGTTTGTTAATCACTTCGCCATTAACTAATTCAACGTTGGCTGGGATGATATCGCCATTACGAATGATGACATCACGTTGGTGCGCAAAGTAGATACTTGGTAGTTCTAAATTTTCACGTTCGATATATTGCCAAACATCTATTTCTGTCCAGTTTGAAATAGGGAAGGCGCGTATATTCTCGCCTTTATGTGCTCGCGCATTGTATAAGTTCCATAACTCAGGGCGCTGGTTTTTAGGATCCCACTGGCCAAATTCATCCCGGAAGCTCATAATTCGTTCTTTGGCGCGTGCCTTTTCTTCATCACGACGTGCGCCGCCAATACAGCAATCAAATCCAAATTCCTCTATGGCTTCTAATAATGTGACAGACTGATGTTTATTTCGAGGTTCATCTGGTGATTTCAGAACGATTGTGCCGCGCTGCATCGAGTCTTCTAATGAACGTACAATGAGGCGCTCACCAAGTTCTTCAGCACGTCGATCACGGAACTCAATAACTTCTGCATAGTTGTGACCAGTATCAATATGCATTAAAGGGAAAGGAAATCGGCCAGGACGGAATGCTTTTTCTGCCAAGCGCAAAATGCATAGTGAATCTTTTCCACCCGAAAAAAGCAAGACTGGGTTACTGCATTGTCCTGCAACTTCACGCAAAATATGAATAGCTTCTGCTTCTAGCCAATCAAGATGACTTAGTGTTTCTTTTTTCATAATTTTCAATAACTTATTTTATAAACTTAATTTTTAACATGAAGTCCGCATTCTTTATTTTTCGGATCTTCCCACCACCAACGGCCAGCACGTACATTTTCACCCATAGCAACTGCACGCGTACAAGGAGCGCAACCAATGCTTGGGTAAAACTGATCATGCAGAGCGTTGTATGGCACATCAAACAGTCGTATGTATGCCCAAACTTCTTCTTCTGTCCAATCACTTAATGGATTGAACTTTTCCAGCTTATTACCTTCATCAAACTCACGAGTAGGTAAACTACTTCGCGTTGTTGTTTGTTCTGCACGCATGCCAGTAACCCATGCTTGTTGACCAGCCAATGCACGTTTTAACGGCTCTACCTTACGTATAGAACAGCAAGCTTTACGTAGTTCTATACTTTCATAAAATGCATTAATGCCTCTGCTTTTTACGTATTCTTCAATTGCCTCATGTTTAGGGAAAAAAACAATAGGGTTTATATCGTAATTTTTTTCCACTTCACTCATCAATGTGTAGGTTTCAGTAGGTAAGCGACCGGTATCGAGCGAAAACATTTCAATTTCTAATGTTTCTTTCACGATAATATCAGTCAACACCATATCTTCAGCCCCATAACTATTTGCAAAAGTAATGTTTGTGAATTCTTTGCTTGCTGACTGAAGTAATTTAATCACTTGTGATCGCTTAGACGTGACAGAATGCTTGAGCAATTTTGTTAGCTCAGGAAAAATGGCAGGATTGCGCATGCTTGATTTTACCATGCGAACCTCATGATCCATTAGGTGTTGCCTCTTTGCAATCTGCGCCAGACAGGTTTCGATTCATCCACTGCGCCTTGATAGGGTTCGCTAAAGTCTTTTAAGCTTTGTAATGCTTCTTCTGCGTTGCGGTCCTCACGAATTAAAAAGCTATTAAAGCCTGAGCGTTTGAGAAAGAATAGCTGGTCGCGTAAAACATCGCCTACTGCGCGTAATTCATGTGTGTATCCGTAACGGGTGCGTAATAAATTACCTAAAGTGAAGTTGCGTCCATCGGCAAAACGTTCAACAAATACGGCAATCAAAGGTAATTTGTTTAGGTCGTCAAATGTTTCTGCTAAGAGCTCAACTGTTTCGTGAGTTTGCAATAAAATGCCAATATCACCAACGGCCATGCGTTCAGCCAAGTTGACGGTATTTGCTTGCCAAATAGTTAAAGGCAATAACACTTTACCTGTTGCGGGAATTTTCGTAGCATCAATTTGTTTTTGTGTGAATGTTTCTTCACCATGAAATTTAAATAGGACAACTTTGCCAGCCTGTTTGCGCACCACTTCATCACCAAAAGTAGGAGGTATTACACGATCCCAATCATTTTTAGCTATAGCGTTATCTATGATTAATTGGCTCATGCCTGTGCATCCTCTGCATAGACATAGGCTTTAAATGGGGCTAACCCTAAACGTCTTACGGTATCAATAAAACGTTCTTCCGGCGAACGTTCTTTTACATACACATTGATAAGTTTTTGTACCACACTAGGCATTTCATCAGCCGAAAAAGATGGGCCAATAACATTGCCTAGACTCGCGTCATTGCCCTGTTTACCGCCGATAGATACTTGATACCATTCAGTATCACCTTTATCCACGCCTAGAATACCAATGTGACCAATATGATGATGACCGCAAGCATTCATGCATCCTGAAATATTAATTTCAATATCACCAATGTCATGTAGATAATCTAAGTTATCAAACTTAATTTGAATCGCTTGTGAAATTGGAATACTTTTAGCGTTAGCAAGACTACAAAAATCACCGCCGGGACAGCAAATGATATCGGTTAATAGGCCAATATTAGGTGTTGCTAAGCCATTTTCACGAGCTTTTTCCCATAATGGGAATAAGTCAGCTAGTTCAACATCTGCCAGAATAAGATTTTGCTCGTGCGAAACACGTAGTTCACCAAAGCTATAAGACGTTGCCAAATTAGCAACTGTGTGCATTTGGGCACTTGATGCGTCCCCAGGTGCTTCGCCATGTGTTTTGAGTGATAGCGTTACAGCACGGTAACCTGTTTTTTTATGGGAGTGCACGCAGCGCTTAACCCAAGCAGCAAAAGCTGGATTGTTTGCAATAGCTCTATCAAAGCTTGCTTCATGAGTATTCAATTGCCTATAAGGCATTGGCTCAAAATATGGCGCTACGCGATTAAACTCAGCTTCTGTAATCGTGTTAGGGCTATCTTTTAAGTGAGCCCATTCAGCTTCAACTTGATCTTTAAAGGCGTCGATTCCAATTGCTTTCACTAAGATTTTAATCCGTGCTTTATAAGAATTGTCACGACGACCGTGCATATTATAGACGCGCACAATGGCTTCGCAATAAGTAAGGGCATGTTGCCACTCTAAATGCTCACGAATGACTGCACCTAAGATAGGTGTACGCCCTAAACCACCACCAACCCACACTTTAATAGCAAGCTTGTTACTGTCATCATAATAAAACTCCATGCCAATATCATGCATTTGCACAACAGCACGGTCGTCTTTAGTACCAGAAACTGCAATTTTGAATTTACGTGGCAATAGTGCGAATTCCGGATGGAAAGTGCTCCATTGACGAATAATTTCTGCCATGGTGCGTGGATCAACTATCTCATCAGGTGCTACGCCTGCAAATTGATCTGTCGTTATATTGCGAATACAGTTTCCAGATGTTTGAATAGCATGCATTTCTACGGTGGCTAACTCTGCCAAAATATCTGGCACTACTTCAAGTTTTGGCCAATTTAATTGCAAGTTTTGACGCGTACTAAAATGACCGTAACCTTTATCGTATTTTTGTGCAATATCACCCAGTTTACTTAACTGCTTTGAACTTAGCATGCCATACGGTATGGCAATTCTTAACATTGGGGCATGACGCTGGATGTATAAGCCATTTTGCAAGCGCAGTGGCCTAAACTCTTCCTCACTTAGTTCGCCTGCTAAGTAGCGACGCGTTTGGTCACGATATTGCGTAACGCGTTCATCTACTATTTTCTGATCTATTGCATCGTATTTATACATCTAAGTCGCTAAAAAATTAGCCCTCCATTTCATTGAAAATTCTCTATTAATTAAGGCTTTACTAAATACCTAAGTAATTTAATTTGTCTTAACCCAAATAAAAGTAATAGCAAACCAATACCGAATAATTGATTTAATTCAGGAAAAGCTAATTTTTGCCCTATAGTCACCAAAATAATGACAAGAATCAGACGAACCCAATGTTCTGCAACTTTTATACTTAAGTGACTCCCTATCCAAATGCCAGGGATAGAGCCAATAAGCAGTGTACCTAGTAAGCCGTAATCTACAGTGCCCAATGTGACATGGCCTAGACCTGCTATTAAGGTGAGTGGGACAGCATGTGCAATATCTGTCCCAATTACTTTGGACATGGATAATTTAGGATAAAGAATTAACAATGCCGTTACCCCTAGTGCTCCTGCACCAACAGATGTTAATGTGACTAAAAAACCTAAAATAATACCTAAAATAATAGTGAGGTAAGGTGTGATTTTTGGATTGATCCAATGTCCATTTTTTGCCAAGACTACCAGTTGGTTTCTAAATAGCACTGAAATTGACGTTAGAATAAGTGCTAACCCTAGCCAAAATTTAATTGTTGCTACTACGCTTTCTGATGAGATATTTAAATCAGCTAAATAGAATGAAGTGACGATCGACGATGTGACACTGCCAGAGCTTAATAAACCAACAATACACCAATCAATATTACCTAACTTTTTATGGGCGAATATGCCCACAGACTTAGTGATAGATGCATACAATAAGTCTGTACCAACTGCAACAGCAGCGTTAAGGTTGAAAAATATTAACAGAATGGGGGTCATTAAAGAGCCGCCACCAACACCTGTTAGCCCGACTAATAAGCCAACTCC
>CAZJUK010000090.1:0-7867 GCA_964549145.1 uncultured Methylophilaceae bacterium | reverse complement strand
TGACTTTGCTGTTGCTATCGGTAATACGTTTAATTCTATTTAATAAGTACTGCAAACTCACATGTTTTGTATAGCCGTTTATATTCACTGCAGGGATACCTTTACCTTTAACGATAATATAGCCAGTTGGTGTAGGCTCAACTCCACCCATCTCACAAACATCTCTCCTTAATTTACAAGTGAACCCAATTTTATCGTAATTAAATTCATCAAAGAATCGCAAAAAACTCCTCTGTAAAGCAGCAGCAGTGCCTGCACCACCTAACGCGGCAATATTTTCTACCGCGCGTTGTGAAATTTTCTTTTTATGTTTTTCTTTACTAGTTTTTAGAGAGGCATCGAAGTAAACAGCCTTCCAATTTTCCAATACTAAATCATTTACTTTGCCGTCTAGCTTGCCTTCGATAGCGCCAAAACTAAACGTACGAGTGACCTCACCTAAATCAAGCTGTCGCATCGATAAATCAGCATATAAACGTGGCACAACACCTAATGGATCATCAATACGCAAATCATTCATACCGATAATGCCATCAAATGCATTAAACGTCATAGCACCATCCATATTGAGTTGTTTGTTGGCATATGTCACTAAAGGAATTTTTCCTGAAACTTTTCCTTCCATTAGCGGCCAACCTAAAGCTGTACTAAATTGATTTAAGCTAATAGGAATTAAATCCATGCGCAAATGCCATACCCAGTTTTTGCCTAACCATGCAGCAGAAACATCTTGAAAGTGTAATGCTCCATCTAGCATTGGCAAGACTAACTCTGATGCAGTAAGTGCGTAACGATTAAGTTCAGCCACCAATTGAGTTTTACCTAATGGCAAGTTTAGCAAATAGCCATTTTGATAACTTAATGCCACCTGTTTAGGGTCATCATAGTCCCAAGGGATGTGCGCATCAATCCGATTAAAGGAAAATTTACCATTATTATCAATGATATTGGCGTTGCTCAAGGTCAACTCAAAACTCGTTGGTTGTAAATCTTTTACTTCAAATTGCCAGTTCGCTTGCCCATCGACTTCTAAATCTGCAAATGCGGAGCCTTCTAATTTAGGCTTTAAAAGCAAAGTATATAACCCTTCAAAATCAACATTTCGTGCATTAACTTTTATATCTTCCAACTGTTTAGTTTGTGTATTAATTTTCGCAACGGCATTCATTTTTCCGACTTGATTAACCAACAAACTGGAACTAGCAATATTAAGCATAGGTTGCTCAAACGTGCCATTAATTTCAAACGCATTACCTGCTTCACCAAAATAAAATGGAGTCCAAAAGACTTCACCTTTTGTCCAATTGACTTTACCATTCCAATGCCATAGCTTGTTTTTTTTTTGCGCTGAAAGTTGAAAGTCTCCAATTAAACCTTCACCAGCGTAGGCGCCTGTTTTATCGCTAAAGCTAGCGTCATTAAGTAATAGATCGACAGAAAAATTATGTCGATAACTTTCTAAATGGGCGGAAAAAAGCGCAGTGATCGGTATAGAAGTTAGCTCCCCATCAAAGCAATCGATAAAACCCACAGTATTATTCAACAAAGTGCCACATTTTAAATTAAATGGAATGAATGCCGTTTCATTGATTGGTTTTACAGCTGCTTTTAATTTAAGTTTAGGGTGTTTATATTTCAGGTCTACTTGAAGTATTGCTTGCTTAAGCCTACCTATTGGTGCATCGACTCCATCAATTGTAATTTGAATGCTAGAAACCGCGTAACTAAGCTGACTAAAAGAAACTAATAAAAAGCCGATAAAAACATATAAAAATAGTTGAGATATGCTCGTTAAAGAACAGGACGTTAATCGTATCTTTTTTGTTCTGCAACCTAACATAGCCAATAAATGTTAATGGTTAGGCTGGAAATACACCTGTGGAAAGATAACGATCACCACGATCACAAACAATACAAACAATCACCGCATTTTCTAACTCTTTGGAAAGCTGCAACGCCGTATAAAGCCCGCCACCACTAGAAATTCCTGCAAAAATACCTTCTTCTGTGGCAAGTTTTCGCGTGATGTTTTCTGCGTTTTTTTGATTCACGTAACGTAACTCATCAACACGTTTAGCATCATAAATTGTTGGCATATACTCTTCTGGCCATTTACGAATACCAGGAATTTGTGCACCCTCTTCTGGTTGCACACCAATAATTTGAATGTTTGCGTTTTGCTCTTTCAAAAACCGAGAGGTACCCATAATCGTACCCGTTGTTCCCATACTAGCAACAAAATGTGTAACTTTACCCTGTGTGTCGCGCCAAATTTCTGGGCCAGTGCCTTGGTAATGCGCTAACGGGTTATCCATATTGCCAAACTGATCTAACACAATACCTTCCCCTTCAGCCTGCATTTTCCCGGCAACATCACGTGCCAACTCCATACTGCCATCTTTAGGTGTAAGCACTAATTCGGCACCATAAGCTTTCATGCTTTGGCGACGCTCAATACTTTGGTTTTCTGGCATGACTAAAATCATTTTATAACCGCGCATGGCAGCCACCATGGCCAACGCAATACCTGTGTTGCCACTAGTCGCTTCAATAAGTGTATCGCCAGGCCGAATATCTCCACGAGCCTCAGCATGGATAATCATGCTGTAGGCGGCTCTATCCTTTACTGAACCTGCAGGGTTATTACCCTCAAGCTTTAGCAATATCGTATTGCTTGTATTACCACTCATTCTCTGCAATTGAACAAGGGGTGTATTACCAACAAAATCATTAATGGTTTTAAACATATAAAATCAACACCTAATTTTCAACTATAATTTATTTTAAAGTTGTAGAAATGGTTTTTCAGCCAGATTTCTGCTTACAGTAACCCATAAATGTTACGATAATAGCCTTATATGTTGCCAATAACCATGAATTAACTTGGTTGATATTTAATTAACAATATTTGAACAGGCCATGCATTTATAAACACCATATGAAATATTATTTCTTATATGACAGTTTTGAAAGAAGCTTTTCAATCTATTGCCACCATCTATCAATACTTCCATTTCATTATTCTTTTTAAGAACTAGATAACAATACTTTTCAATAATATGGACGAACAATTGTCAATTGTCGATATTAACTTAATTTTTTGTACTATTTAGCAAGTAAATTGCATAAACTGCAAATGCTATAAAGGTAATAAGCGCCATTTGCGGTAACGTTAAGCCTAAAAAAGTCCAATCTATAGCAGCACAATCACCAGTTCCACGAAATAGCAATTTAAATGCTTTTTCTAACGGAAAGTTTTCAAACATGTAATCAAACCCAACTCCGCAATCAGCAATCATAGTTTCTTTGTTAGCTTGCAAATACCAGTGCCGTATCGCTACACCTGCACCACCAAATGCAGTCAAGACTTGTAAGACTGTAAATGTTTTTTTTAATATACTGGCTGGTGGTATAAATGCGGCGATTAAAAACAGCACTCCCAAGCTCATAAAGATGATACGTTGCGAAATACACAAAGGACATGGCTCCAGTTTGTACATTGTTTGAATAACAAGCGCTAAAGCGACAATTGAAAAACAAGCAACAAAACCAAGCAAATAACCAGTCTTTCCTTTTAACATTCCAAATACACATTGTTTCATTTAAATATTCCTAATATTTTCATATGTTTAGTACAAAAACTAAATTGTAATAGATAATAAGCACTATGGCAGAATATAACAGCTTCAGTGAACAAAAAATCTTATCCGTCAGTGAGCTCAATCAATTAGCTCGGGACGTATTAGAAACTAATTTTCCACTTTTTTGGATTTCTGGAGAAATCTCTAACTTTATGCGCGCATCTAGTGGTCACTGGTATTTCTCACTTAAAGACCAATTTGCACAAGTGCGCTGTGTGATGTTTAAAGGCCGCAACAGCTATGTTGATTTTATGCCGAAGGAAGGCGATAAAATTGAAGCTCGTGCTAAGGTCACGTTATATGCTGCGCGTGGTGAGTTTCAATTAACGTGTGAGTTTTTGCAACAAGCAGGTCTCGGTGCATTGTTCGAGCAATTTGAAAAGCTCAAACAGCTATTACAAAGTGAGGGTTTATTTGCTGAGGCTAATAAACAAACAATTCCTGAACATCCTAATACTATTGGAGTCGTAACCTCACCGAATGCTGCGGCTTTAAGCGATGTGCTGACTACATTAAAACGTCGTAACCCGAAAATAAAAGTTATCATTTACCCCACGCCCGTACAAGGAAAAGGCATTGCAACACAAATTGCTAATGCAATTAATACGGCGAATGATCGCCAAGAAGTTGATACATTACTTATTTGTCGAGGGGGTGGTAGCATTGAAGATTTATGGCAATTTAATGAAGAGTTAGTCGCACGTGCAATCGCGAGTTGCAATATTCCTACCATTAGCGGTGTGGGTCATGAAACAGATTTTACAATTTGTGATTTTGTTGCAGATTTACGCGCCGCTACGCCAACAGCTGCCGCAGAATTGGCTTGTGAAGATACAAGGCAACTTAAGCTTCGTGTTGCTAGCATAGCGCAAAACCTTAATCAAAAAATAAATACATTGCTGAACCAAGAGTCTCAAAAGCTAGATTATTTGGCTCATCGTTTAATCTCACCTGAGCAAATACTCAAAAGCCAACTAGAATATACGCTGCAATTACAAAACCGGTTAAGTTTTGCAATTCAAAAGCACTTACAAAATAAAAAACAATTGTTTATACAATGTAAAAATAGTCTTGAGCAACTTAATCCAGAAGCAGTATTATCAAGAGGTTATGCGATTGTAAGCAATGGGCAACAAACAATTTCAGATAGCCAAAAAGTTAAACTGGGTGATGCATTGCATGTACAGTTTCACAAAGGCCAAGCACAAGTTAATGTTGTAAAAAAAGATTAATTTCAACAAAACCAATCAACCAATTCTAATAGTCGCGCGTTAAAATCATACTTAGCATATTTTATGCAAAGCTCTATTCAATGGAATCATTAATGAAAAAAATTATTGCGCTATTATTTACAGGCTTAACACTACAGTTAAATGGTTGTGCCAGCACTACAAGCGATAGCGTTGCCGGGGTTAGTCGCTCGCAATTTTTAGTCATGCCAGCAGCAACCGTCGATGAGATGTCTGCTCAAGCTTATACTGAAACTTTAACCAAAGCCAAACAACAATCCACACTAAATGTAGATAAAGCCATGTATAACCGAGTGAATAGCATTTCACAACGCTTAATTGCTAACGTTGGTGTTTTCAGACCTGATGCTGAAAAATGGAATTGGGAAGTTAACGTTGAAAAAAATGACCAACTCAACGCTTATTGTATGCCAGGGGGGAAAATCATGGTGTTCTCTGGTCTTGTAGAAAAAATCAAAGCAACAGATGATGAATTGGCTGCTGTTATTGGTCATGAAATTGCCCATGCACTGCGCGAACATGGCCGCGAGCGTATGTCACAAGCTTATGTACAACAGTTTGGTTTGCAAGCGTTAGCGGCAGTTGTTTCTAATGGCGTTATTGGCTCTGCTGCGATGCAAGGTGCCGGACTAGGTAGTCAGTTGTTTTTTGCTTTACCTAATGGCCGTGAGCAAGAACGTGAATCTGATAGAATCGGTTTAGAGTTGGCTGCACGTGCTGGCTTTAACCCAGACGCTGCCGTGACCTTATGGCAAAAAATGGGGGCACAAAGCGAAGGCGCACCACCTGAATTTTTAAGCACCCACCCAGCAAGCGCAAACAGAATTGCTGATTTGAAGGCATTAGCACCAAAAGTCCGTCCACTATACGAAGCGGCAAAAAAATAGTTTAAATTTTTTTAACATTGAATCAAAGCGTGATTATGTAATGTAGTAACACTTTATTTTTGGGCTAATGTCTCGTTTACGTTAAAATGGCGCTTTCGTTTTTACAACCTATTCTAATTAATCTAGGAATTTTTATGGATTCACGCATAAGCATCATCGAAGCGGCTTTTGAAGACCGCGCAAATATCAATCCTGCCAATGTATCAGCAGAAGTTAAATCAACAGTATTAAGTGTTATAAACGACTTAGATAAAGGCAGTTTACGCGTGGCATCACGCATTGGAGAAACTCAACATTGGGAAACACATCAATGGCTGAAAAAAGCAGTGCTGCTTTCATTCCGCTTAGATGACAACCATTTGTTAGACGATGGTGTTACTCGCTACTTTGATAAAGTGCCACCGAAATTTGCTGATTACACTGAAGAGGATTTTAAGGCTGGTGGCTTCCGTGTTGTGCCAAATGCTATCGTACGGAAAGGATCTTTTATTGCAAAAAATGTAGTCCTCATGCCTTCATATGTGAATATCGGTGCTTATGTTGGCGAAGGCACGATGGTAGACACATGGGCAACAGTTGGCTCGTGTGCACAAATAGGTAAAAATGTGCATCTAAGCGGCGGCGT
Source organism: uncultured Methylophilaceae bacterium (assembly GCA_964549145.1). Lineage (GTDB taxonomy): Bacteria > Pseudomonadota > Gammaproteobacteria > Burkholderiales > Methylophilaceae. Next base: position 1,464 of record CAZJUK010000090.1, on the reverse strand, counting down.
GGGTATTGGTGGCGTATTAGAACCAATTCAAGCGGGCCCGACAATCATCGGTGATAATTGCTTTATTGGCGCACGCTCTGAAGTGGTGGAAGGCGTTGTTATCGAAGATAATAGTGTCATTTCTATGGGCGTCTATATTGGTCAAAGCACAAAAATATATGATCGTGAAACAGGCGAAGTATTTTATGGCCGTGTACCAGCAGGCTCTGTTGTTGTATCAGGAAACTTACCTTCTAAAGATGGCAAATACAGCCTTTATTGTGCAGTAATTGTCAAAAAAGTAGATGCTAAAACACTAAGCAAAGTAGGCATTAACGAACTACTACGCGGCATTTAATTTACAAAATAACACTACCAGGTAATAGCGAATTACCTAGTAGTGGCTAAACACCTAAAGAGTTGTCATTATTTCAACTTCTACGCTCTATTTCCATTCTATATTCAATGTAATGCAAATAAAAAAATTAAAATAATGTTACGAATCAGTAATTTAAATTTAATATTAGTAAAGTAATTATTTGGCACAAGTATTGCTTTTAGCTACTTATGATGGAAATTATAAATAATTATTGGCCACAAATTAAAGATGCTTTCTGAGCCGAACATTCCTCTAGTTTTAATATCACTGCTTGCTGGTACGGCAGCTACATTTATAGCTTTCAGTTTTATTAGTCAATTATTTACATCATCTTTTAATATCAGCAGAATATTCACAGCCAGCGCCTCATTTGCTTTCGGGACGGCTATTTGGGCCAACCATTTCATTCTTGATCTAGCATTTTTAAAAACTATTAATCATAGCAGCTCTCCATCGCTGTTGATAATAGGCTGGTCTTTTGCAATAGCAATTGGTTATTTTATTGTAGCTAATACGACTAAAAGTGAAATAAGACTTACTAACTTATTCATTGATTCTGCCATCTCTAGCCTCTGTGTCTTATGCTTATTTTATTGTGGCATGTCTTACTTACAGCATTCTTATACAATTAATTTTGATTTTAATACGACAGCATTAGCATTGATTTTCACCACCAGTGCAATTATGGCCATCATGATGCTGTTTTTCTGGATTAAAACTTACATAGGAAAAAGTCAAACACTCGTAAAACTTTTGTCCGCTTCTTGTGTTTCGTTGGGTATTGTTTTCATTCATTTTTTACTAGTCTTTAGCATTTCTAAATCGACACCATCCATTCAATCTAATGGGCAAAACTTCAATGCTCAACTTATTGGCACTTGGATTGGAATACTCTTTTTTAGCTTATTTTTAGTTTTATATACAGTCAATGTATTAATTAAAAAATACAGTGAAAAACTTTTCAAGCTAAAACTTATCAAACAAAGTAAAACCTATAATATTGGTTCAGAAGAAATGGTTAGCATCAATCAATTGGCTAAGATGGTTATGAGGATTGCCGGAAAAAAACTTTCGATAAAACATATTGCCGGCCCGCTTGGCGTAAG
>CAZJUK010000089.1:0-7921 GCA_964549145.1 uncultured Methylophilaceae bacterium | reverse complement strand
TATGCTTGCTACTGTTATTAACGCGATGGCATTGCAAGATGCAATGCGTAGGGTAGGCATGGATGCCCGTGTTCAGTCTGCACTGACGATTGAACAAGTGGCTGAGCCTTTTATTCGTGCGAAAGCAATACGTAGTTTAGCCACTGGTAGAGTCGTTATTTTTGCAGCTGGTACAGGTAATCCATTTTTCACAACAGATACGGCTGCAGCCCTGCGAGGAATGGAAGTGGATGCTGAAATTTTACTCAAAGCAACAAAGGTTGATGGTATTTATACTGATGACCCAAAAAAGAATCCGAGTGCCACGCGCTATACTAAGATAACTTTTGACGAGGCGATCAATAAAAACCTTAAAGTGATGGACGCAACTGCGCTTACTTTATGTCGTGATCAAAATTTACCTATTTGTGTTTTTAGTATATTTAAACCTGATGGTCTCATGCGTGTAATTATGGGCGAGAATGAAGGAACACATGTTGTAAAATAAATAACAAAAATTAAGTTGGAGATATGAATGTTAGAAGATGTTAAAAAAATGGCTGATGAGAAGATGCATAAGTCGATTGAATCCTTTAAAAATAATTTGGCAAAAGTGCGTACAGGCCGAGCACATATTGGCTTGTTAGATCATGTGATGGTCGAGTATTACGGTTCGCCTGTGGCTGTTAACCAAGTGGCTAACGTCAACTTAGGTGACATGCGTACAATTAATGTACAGCCGTTTGAAAAACCAATGATTGCGTTTATTGAAAAAGCCATTCGTGATTCTGATTTAGGCTTAAATCCTGCAACAAATGGTGATGTTATCCGGGTGCCAATGCCTATGTTGACAGAAGAACGCCGTCGTGATTTAACTAAAATCGTAAGATCAGAAGGGGAGAATGCAAAAGTGGCAGTGCGTAATGTGCGTCGTGATGCTAATGATTCACTAAAAAAACTTGTTAAAGAAAAAGAAATTAGCGATGATGATGAACGACGCGGTCAAGATGAAGTGCAGAAAATGACAGATAAAGCCGTTACTGAAATTGATCAACTCTTACAAGCAAAAGAAGTAGATTTGATGGCTGTTTAATCGGAATCAACTTTGATTCAATTTTCAAAAAATATTTTAAAAAGTGCTTTTACTAGCGCTACAGAGTCTATTCCTGATTTGACTAGTATTCCCAAGCATATTGCTGTGATCATGGATGGAAATGGTCGTTGGGCAAAGAAACGTATGTTGCCACGCGTAATAGGGCATCAGCGTGGGGTAGAAGTTGTGCGCGACATGGTAAAGCAATGTGTTAAGTTGGAGATTAAATACTTAACACTATTCGCTTTCAGCAGTGAAAACTGGCGGCGGCCTGAAAAAGAGATTTCTTTTTTAATGAATCTTTTTTTAGAGGCATTAAAAAAAGAGGTTTCAAAACTGCATGAAAACAATATTCGCCTTATTTTGATTGGCGACCGCAGTCGATTCACTAGTCAATTAATTGAAAAAATTCAAGAATCGGAAGCTCTTACCGAAAAAAACACTGGCTTAACACTTAGTATAGCAGCCAACTACGGTGCAAGATGGGACGTCATGCAGGCCACTAATAAAATGATTGCAGCCGCTGGTAATGAAGCTATTCAAGGGAATATAAAATTTCAAGAAGATGACTTAACTCCATACTTATCTATGCATTATGCGCCAGAGCCTGACTTATTTGTCAGAACAGGTGGTGAGCAGAGGATTAGCAATTTCTTGCTTTGGCAGCTAGCCTATAGTGAACTTTATTTTACTGAAACGCTATGGCCAGACTTTGATAAAGTAGCATTTGATTTAGCGATCAAATCATATCAGCAACGTGAACGCCGGTTCGGACGAACTAGCGAACAATTAGTCAATATATAACACTCATGCTTAAGACGCGCATCATCACAGCTTTACTACTCACGGCAGTTTTCATTCCTGCAATGTTCTTTTTGCCGAATAACTACTGGGCCATCGTCACATTGTTAGTTTCGTTGTTGGCAGTCATAGAGTGGGCGAAGATGATAGATCTAAAACAATCTGCAATCATTTTTTATATCCTTGTATATATCCTTATAGGTGGATTGTTTATTTGGACAATGATTACTAATGGCTTTCATTTGCTATTTTATCAATCGTTAATGGTATTTGAAATAGCTGCTCTTTTTTGGGCTTTTGTTATGTTTGTTTGGATATGGAAACGTTTTGTTTTTAATAACAAATGGGGCATGGCATTGATTGGCTATTTGATCATTATTTCATTTTGGTTGGCCCTTGTTTGCGCGAAAGCAGCTGAGCCAACTTTGCTTTTAGTATTGATGATCACCATTTGGATAGCTGATAGTGCTGCTTACTTTAGCGGAAAGAGCTTTGGTAAACATAAACTAGCACCTAATATAAGTCCAGGAAAAACATGGGAAGGTGTTTTAGGCGCATTGATTGCTGTTACTGCGTTTGCATACTTATTATATTTTGGTTTCGGTATTGATAATATCGCTTTATTTCCACTGCTATTAATAGTTACTATTTTGGGTGTGATTGGTGATTTGTTTGAATCGATGATGAAGCGTCAAGCCAACATTAAAGATAGTGGTAATATTCTACCTGGTCATGGGGGTGTTTTAGATCGGATTGATGGTTTGATACCCAGCTTGCCTCTGGCTATTCTAATAATTTATTTTTATCACTTTTACAGGTAGCCACTTACATTGCAAAATATTACGATATTAGGTAGTACTGGCACGATAGGTCTGCAAACTCTTGATGTGATTTCTAGGCATTTACACGACTACAAAGTATTTGCATTAGCTGCGAATAGTAATGTTAATGCAATGCTAAAACAATGCTTAGAAGCTAAGCCAAAGTTTGCTGTTTTGCTAGATGAAAATGCCGCTACTAAACTAGCCTTAGCATTGAAAGCTGAATTAAGCACAACGGTTGTTTTATCTGGTATAGCTGGCTTAGAACAAGTATCTTCTGATGATGAAGTTGATACTGTAATGGCTGCTATTGTTGGTGCTGCTGGGCTGAAACCGGCGATAGCTGCGGCTAAAGCTGGGAAACGTATTTTATTGGCTAATAAAGAAACACTAGTCATGGCTGGGAGCTTGTTTATGCAGGCGGTTAAGGATGGTGGTGCTACGTTATTGCCTATCGATAGTGAACATAATGCTATTTTCCAGGTGATGCCCCCACAGCAATTAAAGAATTTAGTTGATGGCGGTGTAAATAAGATTATTTTAACGGCTTCTGGCGGGCCTTTTAGAGGCTATTCGGAGTCTGATTTAGCCAATGTTACCCCAGCGCTAGCACTAAAACATCCTAATTGGGTGATGGGTGCAAAGATTACTATCGATTCTGCAACTTTAATGAATAAAGGCTTAGAAGTGATTGAAGCCTTTTGGTTGTTTAATGCTCCAACCAGTAAAATTGATGTAGTTGTTCATCCACAAAGCGTTATCCACTCAATGGTGGAATATATCGATGGCAGTGTGCTTGCCCAATTGGGAAATCCTGATATGCGAACGCCAATTGCCTATGCCTTAGCCCACCCAAACCGCATCGAATCTGGAGTGAGCAGTCTAAACTTAATAGAAATTGCTAAACTAGAATTTGAAGCACCTGATAAAAAACGTTTTCCTTGCTTACAGCTAGCCTATGACGTCATAGAAGCAGGAGGCACTGCAGCTACTATTTTAAATGCTGCGAATGAAATCGCAGTTGGTGCCTTTTTAGATAAAAAAATTAGTTTTATGGCGATACCTGAAATAATCAGTAATAGTTTAGAAAAAATACCAACACAAGCTGTTCTTTCTTTAGAGCAATTAGAAGCCGTTGATAATGAAGCTCGAAGCTTTGCTAATGAATGGGTTGCTAATGCTATTACGAGAAGCCTTAATTGCGTAAGGGTTATCGCTTGATCACTATTATTGCATTCATCGTCACGATTGGCATTATCGTCACAATACACGAATATGGCCATTTTCAAGTTGCACGTTGGTGTGGTGTTAAAGTGCTAAAGTTCTCAATTGGCTTTGGTAAACCATTGTTTAGCAAAACCTTTGGTAAAGATAAAACGGAATTTGTGCTAGCAGCTATCCCTCTGGGTGGTTTCGTGAAAATGCTTGATGAAAATGAATTAAAAGCCGAAGCTGACCAGCAATTAGCCGCTGGTCAGGGTGAGTTATATGCGCCCATCGTGCAAAATTACACTGAGGCTGATTTATCACGTGCTTTCAATCGTCAATCTGTTTATAAACGCATTGCAATTGTGCTAGCTGGGCCGGTAGCAAACCTATTGCTAGCGATATTAGTTTACTGGGTATTAATCATGCAGGGCACTATTGGCTTGCGACCGGTTATTGGCCAAGTAACAATTGCTAGTTCTGCTGCTCAAGCACAGTTTGTTTCAGGTGAAGTGATTGAAAAAATAGATGGTAAATCGATTAAAACTTGGTCTGAAGCAAGATGGGCATTTCTTGAAGCCTTAATTGAAAATAAAGTTGTTACTATTGAAGTGGTTAATACTAATAATGAATTGAGTACCCATAAATTAAATTTAGCTACTCTTGATAAAAACACAGAAATTGATGTGTTAGAAAAAATTGGTATAAAAGCATTTATGCCAACTATGCCTGCCGTAATAGATCAGGTGTTGCCAGATGGGCCTGCAAAAAAATCCGGCTTAATGCATGGGGATAAGGTTATAAGCATCGATGCATTGCAAGTCAATAGTTGGCAGGATGCTGTACACATTATCAAAACCAATCCAGATAAAACATTGCAATTTATAATCCAACGCAAAACACAGATTGTAAATCTAGCAGTAACGCCTAAAGGGGTAAAAGAAGGCAGTCAGTTAGTCGGAAAAATTGGTGCTTCAGCAAAAATAGATCAAAAAAAGCTTGATGAATTGTTGGTTAAACAGAATTTTTCTGTCATGGCTAGTTTGAAAATCGCAAGTATCAAAACTTGGAAAACATCACTATTTAGCTTGAAAATGCTATGGAATATGGTTATTGGTGAAGTATCTTGGAAAAGTATAAGTGGGCCAGTAACTATTGCATCCTATGCGGGTGAGAGTGCAGGTATGGGTTTAAAAGCTTTTTTAAGCTTTTTGGCATTGATCAGTATTAGTATTGGTGTTTTAAACCTTTTGCCAATACCTGTTTTAGATGGCGGGCATTTAATGTATTATATTGCTGAAATTATCAAAGGTTCACCCGTGTCTGAGAACGTGATGATGACCGGCCAAAAAATTGGATTTGGACTACTTAGTTTGCTTATGATTGTAGCTTTTTTAAATGATATTAATAGATTAATGGTTGGATGATGATTTGATTAAGTCACGTTTTATTTCAGCAATTATTTTTTCGCTTTTTAGTTTTCCAGCACTTGCGCTCGATGATTTCATCGTTAAAGATATTCGTGTAGAAGGTCTGCAGCGCACGGAGGCAGGCACAATATTTAATTATTTGCCAGTACAAGTCGGTGACACGATGACTGATGCAAAAGCCACACGAGCAATTAAATCACTTTATGGTACTGGATTTTTCAAAGATATACGTATTGAAGCTGATGACAATGTTTTATTAGTAACAGTACAAGAGCGTTCAGCGATAGCGAATATTAGCTTTAGTGGCAATCGATCATTTCCTTCTGATAAAATGGCAGAAGGCTTGAAACAGATTGGCATTTCTGAAGGCCTGATTTTTGATAAATCTCAATTAGATCGTGCAGAACAGGAAATTAAACGCCAATACTTATCCACAGGTAAATATGGCGCCTCAGTAAAAGCCATAGTTAGTCCTTTAGAACGCAATCGTGTTGGTGTGAGTTTTGAAATTGAAGAGGGCGTAGTCGCTAAAATTCGTGATATTAATATCATTGGTAACGATGTATATACTACGGATGATCTGCGCGCTGAGTTCCTTCTAACAACCCCTAATTGGATGAGTTGGTGGAATAAAGATGATCAATATTCTAAGCAGAAACTTTCTGCTGATCTAGAAACGCTTAAATCTTTTTATATGAACCAAGGCTATTTAGAGTTCTCTGTTGATTCAACACAAGTTGCTATTTCTCCTGATAAACAAGATATATATATAACGGTCAATCTCACTGAAGGTGAAAAATATACCATTACTGGAACTAAGCTAGCTGGCGAATTGCAAATGCCAGAAGAAGAGTTACTACCACTTATTACGATTAAAGAAGGAGATACTTTTAATCGACAACTTATTACTGAGACCAGCAAAGCATTAAGTGATCGATTAAGTAATGAAGGCTATGCATTTGCAAATGTCAATGCTATACCAGAAATCAATAAAGAAGATCATACAGCCGCATTCACTTTTTTTGTTGACCCAGGGAGACGTGTTTATGTGCGCCGCATTAATTTAACTGGCAATATAAACACCAAAGATAAAGTCCTTCGAAGAGAAATGCGGCAGTTAGAATCAGCATGGTATGCCGGCGATAAGATTAAGCGATCTAAAGAGCGCTTGGATAGAACACAATATTTTGATAATGTTGACATTGAAACACCTGCAGTACCTGGCAGCACAGACCAAGTCGATATGAATATTAATGTTCTTGAAAGGTCTACCGGTAGTGTGCAATTTGGAGCTGGTCTTTCCAGTAATGAGGGTATTGTATTTGGATTTAATGTCACTCAGCAAAACTTTTTAGGTACGGGTAACCGCGTCTCAGCAGTGCTGAATACAAGTAGTGTCAATACTGTCTACTCACTATCTTTTACTGATCCTTTTTTTACCCCGGATGGTATTAGTAGGGGGTTTGATATTTATCGTCGTGATGTGGATACTGGCACCGACAATACTGCTGATATCGGTACTTACACTAGTGAGTCTTATGGCCTTGGTGTTAGGTTCGGGCTGCCCTTAACAGAAAGAAGTTTTCTCTCTGTCGGCCTGACTGGTGATTTGACAGAGATTACCTTGGAAGATGATAGTCCAATTCAATATATTCAATTCTGCGGTAACCGCACCGGATGTGACGCCAATTCTATTCAAGCGTCTATTGGCTGGACTTATGACTCTCGTGATAATTTACTTTTTACAAATAGAGGTGTACTGCAACGACTAACTGCAGAAGTCGGTATTCCAGGGTTGGATTTGCAATATTACAAAGTCAAGTATCAGCATGCATGGTTTAAAGATATTTATGAAAATGTAGTCCTTAGCCTGAACGGTGAGCTAGGCTACGCTGATAGTTATGGCGGTGAACCATATCCTTTCTTTAAAAACTTTTATGTAGGTGGCGTTAATTCGGTACGCGGATATGAAAACGGCACTATTGGGCCTCGTGGTATTGACCCTGCTACAGGCAATGACTTTTCTGTCGGTGGAACACGTAGTGTGGTGGGAAATGCTGAAGTGTTTTTCCCTGTACCATTTCTTAAATCAAAACAATTTCGTTTAAGTACGTTTTTTGATGTGGGTAAAGCTTTTGGTGAGGACGAAGCATTCGAGACTGGCGAGTTGAGATATAGCACTGGTTTGGGTCTTAGTTGGTTTTCACCATTTGGGCCTTTGAAATTGGTGTTTGCTCAGGCGCTTAATGCAGATGATGACGATCGTACAGAAGCAATACAATTCCAATTAGGGCAGCAGTTCTAAGTTAAATCCTTGATTGTTGATTTTGGTTGTAGAATGACAGGTAAACTTAAATATGCTAATAAATAATTTGGAGATTAATTCTTGATTCATAAATTTAAAGCTTTGATTTTTCTAAGCTTAATAACAGTTTCTTTAAGCATAAGTGCTGCTGAGCTAAAAATTGGTTACGTTCAGGTTGATAAAATTCTGAAAGAAGCGCCACAAACTGCAGAAAGTGGGAAAAAATTAGAGAAAGAATTTAGTCCTCGTTCACTAGAGTTGGATAAAATACAAAAAAAAATCATTG
>CAZJUK010000088.1:0-7923 GCA_964549145.1 uncultured Methylophilaceae bacterium | reverse complement strand
CAGAGTATTTACGAATAATGGTTTTTAATTTCCAATCATTCAGAAATTCATCCTCAGCTTCGCGTAAATGCAAGACAACATCTGTGCCCCGCTTTTCTTTTTTTACAACGTCTAGTGTAAAGTCGCCTTCGCCTGCCGAAGCCCATTGCACGGCTTCTTTTTCACCAGCACGACGTGTCGTTAATGTCACTTTGTCTGCGATGATAAATGCAGAATAAAAACCAACGCCAAACTGACCGATCAAATTAGCATCTTTTACTTGGTCGCCAGAGAGCGCGCTAAAAAATTCTTTAGTGCCTGATTTCGCAATTGTCCCGATATTACTGATTACTTCTTCGCGACTCATACCAATACCGTTGTCTGATATGGTCAAAGTACGCGCCTCTTTGTCAAAAGCAATACGGATTTTTAGGTCACTGTCATCTTCATACAAAGTGCCATCTGCCAAGCCCTCAAACCGCAATTTATCTGCTGCATCAGATGCGTTAGAAATTAACTCACGCATTACAATCTCTTTGTTTGAATATAAAGAGTGAATCATCAAATGTAATAACTGTTTGACCTCAGCTTGAAATTCTAACTTTTCAGATTTCTTTTTTACCATAACATTCCCTTTTGCACCTTCAATTAATACGTTAAACTTGTCTTGTATTTTGGGTTGAATTTATCAATTTCAAGCATAGATGTTCAATTAATAATTAAAAACTAAATATTTTACTAAACTCATGACTGATATCAACATTGTCAAAGTGAATCAAAACACCTATCAAGTCACTGTGATTGATAATAATACGACCACGCATGATGTGCATGTGGAAAAAACCTATGCGCTGCAGTTAACTCAGGGCAAAATTAGCACAACTGAATTAATTATCAAATCTTTTGAGTTTTTACTAGAGCGCGAACCTAACACCAGCATCCTGAGACAGTTTGATTTACCTCTTATTAATCGTTACTTTCCTGAATATGAACAACACATGGCGCAGCATTTATAACGTCATTACAATCCGCTAACAAACATAAAACTGAAAAATTATAAATTAAAGAGCTATCTAGCCACAGACTGTGGTGGCGATAGCAAAAATACTCATGAAAAAAAACTCAACCATTAATGCAGAAACCTTGTTAGCCGCGATTGATTTAGGATCGAACAGCTTTCGATTAGAAATCGGTCGTTATCAGGACGGCCATATTCAGCGTGTCGAGTACTTAAAAGAAGCTGTGCGCCAAGGTGCATTCTTAGATGAAGATCGCAATTTAATGCCAGAAGCGATTGAACTTGGCGTCAAGTGTTTAGAACGCTTTGGGGAATCGATTAAAAACTTCCCTAATATGTATGTCCAAGCAGTGGCTACTCAAACTTTACGCGAGGCTAAGAATGCAGATGTATTTTTAGCTGTTGCACGTAAAGCGTTAGGTTACGATATTGAAGTTATTTCGGGTTCTGAAGAAGCGCGATTAATTTACCAAGGTGTCTCGCGGTTTTTACCACAATCTGATGAACGAAGACTGGTGATTGATATTGGCGGGCGATCAACAGAGTTCATTCTTGGACAACACTTTAACGCACACACAACAGACTCATTACACGTAGGTTCTGTAGCCTGGTCATTGAAACATTTTTCTAATGGCGATTTAACAGAAAAAAACTTTAAACGTGCCGTTATAGCGGCTGAATCAGTATTTGATTCTGTTACTGATATATATCATCACAAACAATGGGATGTTGCCTATGGTGCTTCTGGCACTGTTGGCGCGATTGCTGACATTTTAGGTAGTGCAGGTTATCCAGAAGACCGCATCAGTACAAAAGGTTTGGAATGGTTACGTAAAGAACTTATTAGTGCAAAAAATGCTTCAAACCTTAAGTTATCTGGATTGAAAGATGATCGAAAAGCAGTTATTGCTGGCGGTTTAAGTATCTTATTAGCCATATTTGATTTGCTAAAAATTGATGAAATGTTCTCCGCAAGAGGGGCGTTGCGTCACGGGTTAATATACGACATTGTAGCTGATGAAAATGACGACATGAGTAATATGCGCGAATCCTCAGTGCAATTACTAGCCAAACGTTTCTTAATCAACCTTAGCCATGCAACTAATGTGAAAAATACAGCTATTCATTTGTTTGATTCAGCAGCAAAAGAGTTGACTAGAAAACAAGAGAACTTAAAGGACCAGCAAAACATGCTTAGTTGGGCAGCTGAGTTACACGAAATAGGCATGCTTATTTCACATACTGGATCACATCGTCATGGCGCGTATATTCTAGACCATGCAGAATTAATGGGGTTTTCTCAGCCTGAGTCACACCGCTTAAGCCAACTAGTATTAGGCCATTATGGAAAATTAACAAAACTCGATAGTGATTTTAATGACATTAGCTTTGTATTACAGCTTATTAGTTTGAGATTAGCCGTCATACTATGCCATTCTCGAAGCGTGCCTGTGCTTGATAACATTTTATTGAGTATCAGTGATGAAAAAATTAAGCTTGAGACAACAGAAAATTGGCTTGAGAATTATCCTCAAACCGCTTATTTAATCGAAGAAGAAATTAATGCATGGCAAAAAACTGATTGGGAGTTAGTAATTGAAGTTTAAAATAGATTTTTTGAGCCGCTATAGTCATTTTAGCCATACTTTCTTGTTATAAATTACGAATACTACGTAATATAGAATTAACATTTACTTGTGGAGCTCTAGGTTTAAGCGAAGCTAATTTATAAAAAGTTAGGACGTTGTACAGCAAGCAATTTTACATTACATGGCTTTTTAACAGACTGTTTAAACCACCATACAGCACCCTTTTTAATGCTTGCCATCCTTACTCCAACCGAATTCTTGCTTGGCGTGTTGATCAAGACATTAATTAACAGATCTAACCAGGGCTGATGACCAATTAACAATATATTTTCCGTATTAATCATTGCTAGCATTTCTACAACTTCTTTCACTGTTGTGTCGGGTGACAACAACACTTCTTTTCTAAAGCTTTTCTTTAACGCTTCAGCAGTCTGCAGAGTTCTTTTAGTTGGACTAGATAAAATCAACGTATTCTTCGGCAAATTTGCTCTAAGCCATTTTGCCATTTTTTTAGCTTGAATTTCACCTGTCTCTGTCAATACTCTATCAAAGCCGGATGACTGATCAATCGCCAAGGGTTCTGCATCGGCATGCCGCCATAAAATAATATGCTTGAAATTTAAAGAGCTAGTCATCCGCCATAATGCTGCATTAGCGAGTTTTGAGCAGAAATTAATTTAGTCGTGTTAGATTTATCAATTGTTTGCGCCACGGGCATATATTGTCCGTTTTCTTTCAATACCCAAGCATCAACATTATCATCAAGGTAAGGTTTTAAGTAAGTATTGATGATTTTATTCTGGGTAGCTGGATTAGATATTGGCCAAGCTAATTCAACACGGCGCATCATATTGCGACTCATCCAGTCTGCACTAGATAACCACATATAGCCTTGATTATTAATTTTAAAATAAAAAATTCTAGAATGCTCTAACAAGCGACCAACAATAGAACGCACTCGAATACGGTTTTTTAAAATCGGTAACTCAACAGGCAAAATGCATGCACTTCGTATAATCAAATCGATTTCAACGCCTACCTTAGCTGCATTAATCAATGCATAGGTGAGCGCATAATCTGTTAATGAGTTCATTTTTATAACTAAATTCGCAGTACCTCCTTTTTGAACAGCTAACTGCGCTTTTCTAATGTGTTTAATCATCACACTATGCAAACTAAACGGCGCGACTAATAACTCACGCATACGCGGTAATGGTAATTCGCTAGTTAAATACCTAAACACGTGTTCCATCTCGCGGGTAATAGTCGCATCTGACGTCAACATGGAAACGTCAGTATAAAGTTTAGCTGTTTTAGGATTGTAGTTGCCTGTAGAAAGGTGTGCATAACGTTTAATTGCTTTACCTTCTCTACGCATAATGAGCAACATTTTGGCATGTGTTTTTAAGTTCGCGACCCCATACACCACTTGAGCACCGATAGTTTCGAGCGCTTCTGCCCAGTTAATATTCGCTTCTTCATCAAAGCGCGCTTTTAACTCAATGACAACAAGTACTTCTTTGCCACAGGCGACGGCTTGTTGTAATAAATTTAAAATCCTAGGGTCTGAACCTGCACGATATATCGTTTGACGTATCGCCAACACTTTATCGTCTTTCACAGCTTCCTCAAGCATCTGAATTACTGCTTCAAAGCTTTCAAAAGGCTGGTGAATCAAAATATCTTTTTCTTTCACCTGCTTAAGCAACGAAACACCTGGTTCCAGCTGTTTCGGCCATTGGGGGTGATAGTCATTGAACGTCAGATTCGCACCTTCTGCCATATCAGGAATTTGTATTAATCGACCTAAATTGACTGGGCCATCTACGCGGTATAACGCCTCTTGTGGCAACTTAAACTGCTCTAAAAGAAAGTTAGCCAACTCATCATTACAATCCGAAGTGACTTCCAAACGTGATGGCTCGGCATATTGCCGAACCGATAATTCTTGACGTAAGGTAATGCGAAGATTGTCCATTACGTCTTCATCAAAATCCATATCAGAATTTCGAGTCACTCGGAATTGTGAAAAATTCAATATTTTCGCCCCTGCAAAAAGATCTTTAAGATTCGAACGAATAATACTGGTTAATGACACAAAATTTTGTTGTTTATCTTTTGGTTTTCTTGGCAGTTTCGTAATTCTAGGCACAACGCGTGGCACTCGCACAATAGCAATATTACGTTCTTTACTATGTGTATACTCAAGTTCGACAATGAAATTTAGTGCTTTATTCGCCACCTGCGGGAAAGGGTGGGACGGGTCAAGCGCCACTGGCATCAAGAGTGGTTTAACTTCACGTTTAAAGTATTCCGCTACCCATTTAACTTGGCTAGGCTTTCGCACACTGCCGGAAACCAAATTCACGCCTTGTTTCTCCAAGGCAGGCATCAGTTGATCATTAAAAATTTGATATTGTTTAGCGACTAAAGCCTGCGCTTTATTAGAAATGTTTGCGTAGGTATCAGCGCTCACTTCGCCCAAGTTTTGATTGTCTTTTATCGCTTCTAGTTGCGGCAACATGCGCACTTCAAAAAACTCATCTAAATTAGAAGATACAATGCACAAAAAGCGCAAACGCTCTAACAAAGGATAGTCTTCTCGTTGCGCTAATGACAAGACTCTTTCATTAAAACTTAAAATACTAATATCTCTATCTAAGAGTTTTATTTTTCTTCTTGCCATATTCTTATTTTAAGCCCAAAAACAGTTTAAATGATGATAGTTTTATGAAAAAAACTATTTTGTTATTTTAATCACATGCGCAGTTACAAATGTATGGCCTTTCATACTAACAGGCTAATTATAAATTGCGCTGCCACAAAGCCAAATGTAGCTGTTACGCAAACACTCGAGCCGAAGCCTGAACAGTTTAATCCTGTAACACCTGTATCAGTTTCGGAAGCTGCCTCAGGTTTAATTGCCAGCTCATCTGAATACACGCATTTAATCGCCATTTTAGGTATTTTTTTAGGATCAGCATTTCCTCTTGAATAGCCGTAATCATCGCGCAAAACACCGCGTACTTTTGCTAGCAATTTATCGTTCCTTGCTTTAGATAAATCACTAACATGCAAACGTGTAGGATCTAAACGGCCACCAGCCCCACCAGTCATAATAAGTGGGATTTTTTTGGTCTTACAAAAAACAGCCAGTGCTGCTTTAGCATTAACATCATCTATACAATCTATAACACCATCAATTTTATTACGGTCATGTCTCAGCATATATTCAATATTTTCTGACGATATGAAGTCTTCAATGATATTAACGCTACAATACGGGTTGATCGCTAAAATACGATCTTGCATGGCGTTGACTTTTGCTTCGCCAATTGCACCGTCTATAGCGTGTAATTGCCGATTGAAATTTGATTCACTGACATTATCTAAATCAATCACTGTGATGCTGCCGACTGCATTTCTAGCGAGTGCTTCAACTGCCCAAGAGCCTACACCACCAACGCCAATAACCACCACATGCGCAGCTTCTAGTTTATCTAGCCCAGCTTTACCATAGAGCCGGCTTACGCCCGCAAACCGACGTTCAACATCCATTTCAGACGAGGGGCTTGTCTCATTCATGTTTCTAATACAACAAATGCAACAGCCAAGTTTTTCTCATCGCTAATACTAATATGCATATGTTTTATATTTTTAGAGATCAAAGCTGCATCCAACTCTTCCGCCAACGCTAACAATGGCTTACCTAAATTATCATGCGCAATGACGATGTTTTGAAACGTTGCTGGCGCCCTTAAGCCAGTCCCTAATGCTTTTGAGAAAGCTTCTTTTGCCGCAAAACGTTTGGCTAAAAACCGTGCTTTTATACCTTTGCTATTACAGGCCAAATAGCTTTCCATTTCACTACTCGCTAGAACTCGTTCGGCAAAAGCATCTCCAAACTGTTTAATCGAATCACTGATGCGAGCAACTTCTACAATATCGGTACCAATGCCATAGATCATTTAGCAGTCGCTTCTCGAATCAATGATTTCATCTCACGCACTGCGTTATCCCAACCAACAAACAACGCATGCGCAACAATGGCATGGCCGATATTCAACTCGTCGATACCTGGTAATTGAGCGATTTTGTGTACATTGTGATTGTTCAAACCGTGCCCAGCATTCACTACCAATCCTTTATTAACCCCATGTATTAAGGCTTGCTCAATGCGATGCAATTCATAAGCTTGGGTTTTAGTGGTTTCTGCATCGGCATAAGTACCAGTATGTAGCTCAATCACTGGAGCACCTAATTGATGTGCTGCATCTATCTGTGCAATATCAGGGCTAATGAATAATGAGACACGAATACCTGCATCACTTAATTTTTTAGTCGCTGCTATCACTTTGTCGTAATGTGCGATGACATCTAGGCCACCTTCTGTTGTTCGCTCTTCGCGTCGCTCTGGTACTAAGCATACATCCTGGGGCGCAACTTCTAGCGCAATGGCAATCATTTCACCAGTGACTGCGCACTCTAAATTCATTTTAGTCTGTAATAAAGGTCTTAATGCAAAAATATCTTCATCCTGCATATGACGACGATCTTCGCGCAAATGCAGCGTAATGCTATCTGCGCCTGATTGCTCCGCTCGCAATGCTGCTTGTACTACGCTAGGGTATTTGGTCCCGCGTGCTTGCCGCAAGGTTGCAACGTGATCGATATTGACACCTAATTTAATCATACTTACTCTCTTAAAAAATATTACTTTCTCGTCTATTATTACTTAATAAAAATGTTAGCTAGAACTCTTGCAAATCAACTAATAATTGCCTTGTATGTAAAGGTTTATTGCCCAAATAATGCGTTAACAAATAACGCATGAGTTGTTTACTTTGTTGCTTGGTTTGTACATTTGAATAATCATCATTGGCCATATCTAACAAGCTTTGCCCATTTAATTGTACGCCATTTTTAGTTGTGGATAATGTGCAAGCACCATATTCAGCTTCATAGCGATAAGCTTTATCTCCATCTATCGGCATATCATTTCCATCCATCTTAAGCGGCACGGCATAACCCATCTCTTGTAACATATACAATTCGAAACGGCGTAAATAGGTGGCCAAGCTTTCATTGGCATTTTTCAAATTCTTACCGGCTAAATTATTCAACGTATATTTGTAGTAATCGAACAATTGTTCATGTGCATCTTCTCTTGGCAATAATCGTAACAACAATTCATTCAGATAAAAACCACACATCAAAGCCTCTCCTTGCAATAACAATAACCCATCAGACCAGTCTAAACTATGTAAAGTTTTGAGTTCATTTTTACCTGACCAAGTAGCACTAAGCATCTGAAATGATTGCAATTGTCCGCGCATT
>CAZJUK010000087.1:0-7940 GCA_964549145.1 uncultured Methylophilaceae bacterium | reverse complement strand
AGCCTCAATTTCTACACAGCAAAAAATGTTGGATACGTATCCTGACAACATTAAGGCGCCAGATGCAATGTATAGCATTGCCAATAGTCAAATCCAGTTGGGTAAAATCGTCAGTGCTAAGAAAACACTACGTAATTTAATTCAAAAATTTCCAGAATCCAATGTTAAAGCCAATGCTGAGAAACGTTTGAAGATTTTAGATACGATTAAATAACGTTCTAAAAACCTTTGTCACTAGTTTTGCATTAAAATAACGCCAACTTAATCGTTGGCGTTATTTTTGCATGGCACTTAAGATATACGAAATTTTTCATTCACTACAAGGTGAGAGCAGCCGTATCGGTTTGCCCACGGTGTTTATTCGCTTAACGGGTTGTCCAATGCGCTGTAATTATTGTGATACTGAATATGCATTTTCAGGTGGCAACAATATGACAACCGAGCAAATATTAAGTGAAGTTGCCAAATTTAAAACAAAATACATTACCGTCACAGGTGGTGAGCCGCTGGCGCAAAAGGAATGTTATACATTATTAACTGAATTATCAGACTCAGGTTTCGATGTTTCTCTAGAAACTGGAGGTGCAATGGACATTGCAAATGTTGATAAAAGAGTTTCGATTATTTTAGACGTTAAAACCCCGGGGTCTAGTGAAGACAAGAATATGCGATGGACTAATCTTGATTATGTTAAGCCTAGTGATGAAATTAAATTTGTGCTTTGCCATCGTGACGATTACAACTGGGCAAAGAAAAGAGTAGAAGAGCTTAAGTTAACTGATCGATGTTCAGTGCTATTTTCGCCAAGTTATCATGAGCTTAGCCCTGCAGATTTAGCTGCTTGGGTACTCGAAGATCAACTAAACGTTCGGATGCAAGTACAAATGCATAAAGTATTATGGGGCGAGAAGCCCGGTGTTTAATGTACTTAAAATAAATGGCATGATCCTATGAAATTTAAAAAAAATGCAGTGGTATTGCTTTCTGGTGGTTTAGACTCCGCTACATGTTTAGCAATTGCTAAATCACAAGCGTTTGAATGCTATTGTCTAAGCTTGGACTATCACCAGCGGCATATAGCCGAGTTGAAAGCAGCGAAAAATGTTGCTGATTTTTTTGGCGCAAAATTGCATAAAACAGCGCAGTTAGATTTGAGTATTTTTGGTGGTTCTGCACTGACTGATAACAATATTGCAGTGCCTGAAAATGAGACAGAAGGTATTCCCATTACCTATGTGCCTGCGCGAAATACCATTATGCTTTCTTTAGCTTTAGCTTGGGCAGAAGTGTTAGAGGCACAAGATATATTTATTGGGGTGAACGCGCTAGATTATTCAGGTTACCCAGATTGCCGTGGAGAGTATGTTGACGCATTTCAGGCAATGGCAAATTTGGCAACAAAAAGCGCTGTTGAAGGTAAGAATATTACAGTCCATGCACCTTTAATTGAGATGACAAAAGCGGAAATCATTGTGCAGGGATTAGCGCTAGGTGTAGATTACAGCATGACAGTATCTTGTTATCAAGCAAACTCATCTGGGCAGGCATGTGGTTTATGTGATTCGTGTCGCTTACGTAAACAAGGCTTTGTAAAGGCTAGCCAGCCAGACCCTACTTTGTATATCAATTAATCTAAGCTATTATTAATCTATAATAAATTCAATAAAAAGCTACTGGGGGGGCTACGCAATTGAGAAAAGATAATAGCTTATACGTACAAGTTTTAGAGCAAGCATTATCACATTTAGGGCAGGGAATCATCTTGTTATCTACCTCTGGTGAAATGTTGTTTATGACAGATGTTGCACAAGATATGATCGATAAAAATGATGGTTTAGCGATTGTTGAGTCTAAATTAATTGCTTTGCAAGCACAAGATAATCAACGTCTACAATCGATGCTAATGAATGTTGTTGAAGATACATCTTCAGAATATAAATATTTCTATATTCATAGAAAAGATAGCGTTCGGCCTTATTGGTTAATGGTAAGTAAGCTCGTAGTGCTGCATGGTGAAACAGCACCAAATGATGAAAGTTTACTTATTGTAATTAAAGACGTACAAGCCAATAATTCACACTGGCAAGAGCGATTAAAAAGCACTTACAAACTCACAAACCGCGAAGCTAGCTTTGTGGTGCTACTTACAGAGGGTAGGAATATCAAAGAAATTGGTTTAGTGATGGGTATTGCAGAAGATACCACAAGACAATATCTGAAAAATTGTTTTAAAAAAATGGATGTGAATAAACAACACGAGCTAGTGTGCTTAGCCCTTGATTGCTTTAGAAATCGTTAAATACATTTATTTATATAATTTTTTGCCAACATTATTAAAATAAAGTATAATCCGCGCCTTTCTGCAGAAAATTAATTTAAGAGAATATTTATGGTCGTTATCCGTTTATCACGTGGTGGTTCTAAAAAGACACCATTCTTCAATTTAGTCGTTGCTGACTCACGCAATCGTCGTGATGGTCGATTTATTGAACGCGTTGGTTTTTATAATCCTTCTGCTAGCGCAGGCGCTGAGCCGTTAAGAGTTAATCAAGAACGTGTGCAACACTGGGTAGGTGTTGGTGCGCAACTTTCAGATACTGTAAAGCGATTAGTTAAATTGCATGCAACAGGTCCTGAAGGCATGGCTAAGGCTAAGGCTAAAGATGATGTTAAAGCAGAAGCTGCAAAAGCTAAAATTGCAGCAGTAGAAGCTGCAAAAGTAAAAGCAGCAGCCGAAGAAGCTAAAGCACAGGCTGACGCAGCTAAAGCACAGGCTGACGCAGCTAAAGCATCAGCAGCTGAAGAAGCTTCTGCAGAAGAAGCGCCAACTGCCGAAGCTGAAGAAAAGCCAGCAGCTGAATAAAGATTGAACCGTTTTCAATGAAAACGGAAATAAAAGATTTAGTTGTCATGGGGCGCATAGTTGCCCCATATGGCGTTTTAGGCTGGCTGAAAATTATGCCATCTACACAAGAATTAAATGGGTTGGCTTTATATAAAACTTGGTGGGTAGGTAAAGAAGAAGATTGGCGAAAAGTTAAATTAAAATCTTCTAAGCTTCACAATAATGTTTTGGTCGCTAAACTTGAAGGTTTGAATGATCGAGACGCTGCCCTTGCATGCAAAGGCTTGCAAGTTGCAGTTTCTAGAGAATTGTTGCCAAAGCCAGACCAAGATGAATATTACTGGTCTGATTTAATTGACCTTAATGTTAAAAATCAGCAAGGAGTTGATTTTGGCCAAATAATTGATGTATTTGAAACGGGTGCGAATGATGTGCTAGTTGTTAAAGGTGAAGTCGAAAGGCTAATTCCTTTTATTGCACAAAACATTATTGAAGTCAGCTTAGAGCAACAAACCATGCTTGTAGACTGGGATGGAGACTTTTAATCTGAGCACTTATAATTGAAAAGCTCAAGTAAATGTTAAGTTTATGATTATCGATGTTATTACCTTGTTTCCAGAAACGTTCGATGCGGTAACGCAATATGGCATTACGGCACGCGCCTTTGAGAAAAAGATAGTTAACTTGAAGTGCTGGAACCCTCGGGATTACACTGCTGATAACCATAAAACGGTTGATGATAGGCCTTACGGCGGAGGCCCCGGTATGGTAATGATGGTTGTACCGCTTGAAAAAGCAATACAAGCGGCAAAAGCTAAGCAGATTGAACAAGGCTTAGTACCAAAGGTGATACATTTGTCACCTAGAGGGGAAAAGTTAACGCATGAAAAAGTAATGCAGTTAACTGAAGTGAAAAGTTTGATCTTGCTGACGAGTCGCTACGAAGGTATTGATCAACGTTTAGTAGACGCGCAGGTGGACGAAGAGTTGTCTATAGGTGATTATGTATTAAGTGGTGGTGAACTGCCCGCTATGGTGCTTATAGACGCCTTGATAAGGCATTTGCCAGGTGTGTTGGGTGACCCTGATTCGGCAGTGGAGGATTCTTTTGTTGATGGTTTGCTTGATTGCTCGCACTACACTCGGCCAGAAGAATATAAAGAAGTAAAAGTACCTGAAGTACTGTTGTCAGGTAACCACGCAAGAATTAGAGAATGGCGATTAAAGCAATCGTTATTGCTAACAAGGGCAAAACGCCCAGATTTATTGGCCGCAAGGTCGTTGACGAAAGAGGAGGCTCGGCTGCTTAGAGAAATAGAGCAGGAACAAGCATCTTCATAATTAAAAGGAGCACAAAGTGGCAGATATTATTAAAATGTTAGAGCAGGAAGAAATGGCACGCTTAGGAAAAGAAGTGCCTAGTTTCGCCCCTGGTGATACCGTAGTTGTAGGCGTAAACGTGGTAGAGGGTACCCGTAAACGTGTGCAGGCTTATGAAGGCGTGGTGATTTCAAGACGTAATCGTGGTCTTAACTCATCATTCATTGTACGTAAAATCTCCTCTGGTGAAGGTGTTGAGCGTACATTCCAACTTTACTCACCTTTGATTGCTTCTATCGAAGTGAAGCGTCGTGGTGATGTGCGACGTGCAAAGCTTTATTATTTGCGTGAGCGCTCAGGTAAATCTGCACGTATTAAAGAAAAATTAGTCCTTCGTGATAAAGAGAAGATGCCAGCTGAGGAAAAAACAGATTAATTGAGTTTTTGATGGCTAATTTTTTGTAATTAATCTAATTTTTTGTTTTGGATACATCTTCCTTGTTTTGTTAGCAACAGATGTGATTATATTTATAGTTATTATTTAAATTCTTTATTTTTTATTTGCCATGGTTTTAATTTTCACGTTAAATTGAGGTATGGCTAATAACAATAAACTTCCATTACAGTTCGACTCAATAGTGAATGCCCCATTTGGGGCTGTTGGCATCTCAGTACAGGGCATGCAGGTCGCCATTGAATTACTTCCTTCGAAACAAGAGGCTAAGTTTTCTGAGCATAAAACAGCAAAACTTGCTGCGGAACAAATTGATGCTTATTTAAAAGATGCGAACAATTTTTTTAATTTACCGGTGGTGCTAAAAGGAACAGCTTTTCAGCGACGTGTTTGGCATGTTATTTCTGGCATTCCTAAAGGGAGAGTGCTTACCTATACTGAAATAGCAGAAGAAGTGGGTTCTGGGCCACGTGCTGTTGCCAATGCTTGTGGTGCCAACTATTTGCCTTTAGTTATTCCGTGTCATCGCGTGGTTGCAAAAAAAGGATTAGGTGGTTTCATGAAAGGCATGCCGGATGGCCAGAAAATTAAAAAATGGTTACTTAAACATGAGGGTGTCAAAGTGTGAAAGAGGCTGATGACCTAATATTAGGTCAGCTTGATACGTTCATTGATCATTTGTGGTTAGAAGATGGGCTATCAAAAAATACATTAGCGAGCTACCGAACAGATTTGACGCAATTTTCAACTTGGTTAATCAAGCAAAAAAAACAACTCATAGATGCCGGCTCGTCGGATATCCAGCAATATTTAGCAATTAAGTTCCCGCAAAGCCAGCCACGTAGTGTCAGGCGATTAATTGCCAGTATGCGACGATTTTATCGCTACAATTTGCGTGAAAATAATATTAAAGTTGACCCTACGCTTCAAATTGAATCTCCAAAGTTGCCACGAAGTTTGCCTAAAAGCTTAAGTGAAAAAGAGGTAGAAGACCTGCTTGATGCACCAGATATTAATGTGCCAATTGGTTTGCGTGATAGAGCTATGTTAGAGCTTTTGTATGCCAGTGGTTTGCGCGTATCAGAGCTTATTGGCATTAAAGTCAATGAGGTTAGTACCCAAGATGGTGTGGTCCGTGTTACTGGCAAAGGCAACAAAACACGCTTAGTACCAATGGGTGAAGAAGCTGCAGATTGGATAGTGCGGTATTTGAAATTTGGTCGACCAGCGGTTTTGCGAAAACGGCTATGTGATTCGTTGTTCGTGACAGCACGGGCAAGTAGTATGACAAGGCAAGCTTTTTGGTATTTAATTAAGCGTTATGCATCCCAAGCAAGGATTGAAAAAGATATTTCGCCACATGTGTTGCGCCATGCATTTGCCACTCATCTGCTTAACCATGGCGCAGATTTAAGAGTCGTGCAAATGTTATTAGGGCACTCAGATATTTCAACTACGCAAATTTATACCCATGTGGCGAGAGAGCGACTTAAGAAGCTGCACTCAGACCACCACCCACGGGGTTGATACTAGCTTCCTCTTCAAGAATTGAGCTTGCTTCCCATTCATCAATAATATTTTTTGCTTCACTCTGATGCTCATCTAATACGCTGACGGTGACTAAGTCAGCAGTAGGCAGTCCACCAGCACCACCTTGCAAATATTCACCTTGAATAAACGCATGAATACTAAATTGTGCTAGTAAGCCTTTAATCATATTGGCATCGAGGCTATTGGCTGCGTGGTATATGATGACCATTAATGACGCCTTTCAATCTTCACGCCCAGTGCTTTGAGCCCTGGCAAGATAGCAGGTTTGGCAACCTTTATCTTGACGTATTCTGCATTAAACTCTTTTAGTATCAGTTGGCAAATATACTCTGCTAAAGCTTCCACTAACTTGAAGCTATTTTCATTGAGTGCTTCTCGTATGAGGCTTACTACCTGACCATAATCAATGGTGTCTTTTATGGCATCACTTTTGCAAGATTTACTTAAATCGAGACCGATTTCAATATCTAAAATAATTGTTTGGGCGACCAATCTTTCCCACTCAGGCACGCCGAGTTTGGTTTCAACTTTAACTTGTTCTAAAAAGATGGTGTCCATATTTTTGCGATGGTTTAGAATGTAATACTTAGATTCTAACTGATAAAGATGTCTTTATGAACGAATTAGGTTTTGTGCCAGTAACGCTAGTGCCAATCGTATGGATAGGGGCTGCTTATTTGATTGGTTCAATTTCGTTTGGCATATTGTTAAGTAAGGTATTTGGTTTGCCTGACCCGCGTACTGTGGGCAGTGGTAACCCTGGTGCAACCAATGTATTGCGCAGTGGTAAAAAATCAGTTGCGTTACTTACTTTGTTAGGCGATGCGCTTAAAGGTTGGCTGCCAGTTTGGTTGGCATTACATTCTGACATGCTTATGTGGGTGGTAAGTTGGATTGGTATTGCCGTGTTTTTAGGCCACTTATATCCGATTTATTTTAAGTTTAAAGGTGGTAAAGGTGTTGCGACCGCTCTGGGTGTAATGGTGGCTATTTCCCCTTGGTTAGCATTAGCGACAATGGTGGTATGGGGAATTGTCTTTGCTATATCAAAATATGCATCTTTAGCAAGTATTATTGCTGCATTCTGTGCGCCAATTTTTGCTTATGTTCTTTTGCAGCCTTATAGAAATTACGTGTTATTAGTGCTTTTTTTAGCCGTAGTACTAATTTGGCGGCACTGGAGTAATATTCAGAAATTAATTGCAGGCACTGAATCAGGTTTTGAAAAAAAATAAACTTCATTAGTTATTATTAATCTAACTTAGAAACTTACCTCTTTTAGAATTAAGGTGTTTGTAGTTCTGCCAAATCCCAGCGCGGACGCACACTAAAGCTATAATTTTCTTGTGCTTTATCTGCATGTATTTTTTCGAATCTCATTGCGCCCGCAAAGGCAATCATCGCCCCATTGTCGGTACAAAACTCTAAACGTGGGTAACTTACGCTACATAACTTACGTTTAGTTGCTTGGTTTAAACATTCACGTAACCGTGTGTTAGCGCCTACACCGCCAGAGACAATTAAATTATCTAAGCCAGTCTCACGTAGAGCCGCCATACATTTCTTGGTTAGAATTTCAGTAACTGACTCTTGAAACTCATAGGCAATATCTGCTTGAGCTTGCTGATCAAGCGGTTCATGTTTTTTTACCAATGTAAGAACAGCCGTTTTTAAACCACTAAAACTAAAGTTTAAATCACCACTATGCAGCATGGGTCGCAACCGCAACAGTCTGTGCACTTATGGGTATTGAATGTATCATTTATATGG
>CAZJUK010000086.1:0-8507 GCA_964549145.1 uncultured Methylophilaceae bacterium | reverse complement strand
TTATCATCAGCATTTAATATTTTGAGCTTTTTATACTGAATTAAGTTTTGCTTATTAGATTGATTAACGGCACGCAATTCTGTCTGTAACGTTAAATAATCAGCTCTGGCATCGGTTAAAGTGTCAAGCGCTACTACATTGCCAAAGCTTTTAATTTCGCCGCTAAATTGCGTTGTATCAACTTTAGTAGTCCGAATGCCGCTGTTTTTTTGTACCGCGGTAGATAAATTAATAATGCTAATGCCGTCATTTTCGGTCACGCGATCAATGCCTTCAATCTCTTCCTTTTGCTCGGTACGAAAGTCTTCATATTCGTCTTGTGCGTAAAAAATAAAAAGCCAAAAAAGCACAACGATAAGGAGTGCTTGAATGGTAATAATAAAAATGGCTTTTTTATTCATTTAATTGGCATTGTAAATGAGTTGTAAAGAGGGGTTTGTAGCATATCTTCAAAATTGTGCATAGTTTTTAATAGTGTAAATTTGGCAGATATAACCTGTTGTCGTGTTACTAAACTAATGAAAGCTGTTTTTTGTAGTGTTAAATTTCCGACTAGGCCTGCGTCAAATTGCTTTTGCATGCTTTTTAAAATATCAATTTGAGTGCTACTTCTAAATCTTGCTTGTTTTAGTGCTAATTTATCAGCTTGATAACTCATATACTGTTGATTTAAATCAGCAATAATTTGCGCTTGAAGACTCTTAAATTGCGCGCCTTCAATCTCGCGTAATTGTTTCGCTTGATCAATTAAGGTTTGGTTTTTATTTAAAAGACTAAGTAAACCAGTAAAGCCGAGTGACCAAATGCTGTCACCAAATTCATACAAAACACCTGGACTTAAGGTGATATCAGGAGTTTGTTTAGCTACTTCTAATTTGATTTTCGCTTCTGCAGCAAGATATTTTTGTATGCTGCGACGAACATCAATACGGTTTAGTAGTGCTTTGTTTTGCAATATTTTAGATTGCAATGGCGCTTCTAATAGCACTGATTGTTTCAATAATATCTCATCGATATTATATGGTTTTATAGTAATTTTTTTAAATTGACTGTGACTCAAACCAACATCGCTTGCTAATTTTGCGATGATTTTTGCAGATTGAGATGCAGCAATATCACTTTGTGTCTCTGCTGTTAGTCGCATTAGCTGCGTTAAATCAAATTCAGTTTTTGTTGCTAAGCCATTGTCTAAACGCTTTTGTAACATACCTTCGATGTGCTGTTGCGTGGCTAGTTTTTTATTTAATATTGAAATTGTTACTAAATTTTCGTAATAATTAATTAAATCTAATGCAATTTGACTACGTAACTGCCAAGCTATGTCAGCAACGTCTAGACGAGCTGCGGCAGCCAGTTTTTCGGCTTGCTCTATTCTTAAGGTCCGCTTGTTATTTGTTTCTATAGGAATATCTACATTGAAACCATATGACCAAGGACGAAGATCACCATTCGCTTGATTGCTACGCGCTATATCAGCATTAATAGTGGGGAGCTGTTTGATGCCAGCAGAGGTGATGTTCGCTTGCGCTAAGCCCAGCTGTGCTTTGGCTACATCGAGTTTGGTATGGTGAAATAATGCACATAAGGTTAATTCGTCTAATCCCCATGTTGAAAATGGTAAATCCTGACTTTGATAACCTTCCTGAATTAAATAGCGTGTAAATACATCACTATAAGGATCTTTTGCAAGAAGATTGGCCTCTATCTGTTTTGTATCAATTGGCTTGGCTTCGTACTTCTCAGTAGCGCAGCCACTTAAAAGTAAGTATGTAATCGTTAAAAAAGTGATGTCGATGAAGTGTCGCATAGTTTGGACTTGCTACATTGCTAATAGTTGAGATGGGCCGTAAAGCACAAGGTCAACGCATTAAGTTATGGGTGCTTAGTGTCCTAATATTATTTCTCGATAGTTGCGTGCACTGCAGTGAGTGCATCTTGCAACGTCTCTTCAGAAAGGAGGTTAACATTTGTTGCTAGCAGGTCTGCTGCTTCCACCGTACGAATAGGTAGGTCGCTCGAATTGAGTTCAGCAATTAAACCTGCTGCTGCACCAGTTATGACTAATAGAGTCTCACGCTCTTTCATTAACAATTCAAGTTCTGAGCGAAGCATGTTGTTTTCTGCATTATCATTTATATTTGTCATATGGGTATCTAATTATTAAAGTTTTAGTACTAGCATATTGCAATTAGCAGGGCTTGGCTGTCAATGTTTAATATTACTTTTGTTGTATATTTCTTTCGTTAAAGTCTTTAGATTTATGAATATGAATCTTTTTGCCACAATATTTTCAATATAGTTGTTTTCGTCATCATAGATTATGAGATACAATATTGCCTTTAGTGTTTATGCTTAAGTTCTAAGCATTAAAATAAACACAAATGCGAGAGTGGCGGAATTGGTAGACGCACTGGTTTTAGGTACCAGCGCCGAAAGGCGTGAGAGTTCGAGTCTCTCCTTTCGCACCATCAAATTTTAACAGTTCACTTGAACACAATTACAGGAAAACGCACCATGGCAGCAGTATCTGTGGAAAAAATTAGCAATCTTGAGCGTAGCATGACAATTAAGGTGCCTTTGGCCCCTTTAAATGATCAGATTAATCAACAACTCGCGCAAATAGCACGGACAGCTAAGTTCTCAGGCTTTCGTCCTGGTAAAGCGCCAATAGGGTTGGTTGGTCAGCATCATGGTGAGCAAGTTCGCAACGACGTTTATTCGAAAGCGGTTGAAACTAGTTTTAGTGACGCTGTTGAAAAAAATAAATTGCGTGTTGCAGGTTTTCCTAATATTCAACATTTGCCATTTGCAGAAGCAGCAACTGATCTTGAATACAAAGCCACTTTTGAAGTGTTGCCTGAAGTTAAACTCGGTGATGCAAGTAAAATTAAAATTGAAAAGCCTACGTTGGTCGTTGCTAAAGCTGATATTGATAAAACTATTGACGTACTGATTAAACAGCGTGTGAGCTACACACCAGTAAAACGTGCAGCAAAAAACACTGATAGTATCAATATTTTGTTAACCGCCTCTATTGATGGAGAACAAGTTGAAAGCACTGGCGATAAAGGCATGGATATAGTGCTTGGCGAAGCTGGCCGTGTAGAGTCGTTTGATAAAAACTTAATTGGTGCAAAAGTGGGCCAAACTAAAGAGTTTGATGTTGAATATCCTAAAGATCATAATCCAGAACAGCTCGCTGGTAAAAAAGTCCACTACAGTGTGACTTACAACGCTGTATCTGAAGCTACTTACCCTGAAGTTGATGGGGCATTTGCAAAAACCCTTGGTGTTGAAGATGGCGATGTTGAGAAAATGCGTGCTGAAATTAAGCAAAGCTTAGAGCAAGAGGTAGAAAAACGGGTTAAAGCACGCATTAAAGAGCAAGTATTCGAAGGTATGATAGGCATCACTGATTTAGAAGTGCCAGTTGCATTAATGAAAAACGAAACTGAACGAATGATGCAAATGACAGCTCAAAACTTTGAACAACGTGGTATGGACCCTAAAACAATACAGCTACAACCAAGTATGTTTGAGGAACAAGCAAAACGGAGTACAACGTTGCGTTTAATCTTATCAGAGCTTGTGAATACACATAATTTACAGGCTAATGCTGATCAAGTGCGTGCTGTCGTCGATACATTTGCACAAAGCTATGAGCGACCAGAAGAAATGGTTAATTGGTATTATGCTGATGTAAAACGTTTAGATGAGCCAGCTGCATTGGCAACTGAGGAAAACGTTGTCCACTGGGTGCTAGAGCAAGTAAAAGTAACGAATAAGAAAATTAAATTTGACGAATTAATGGCCGGCTAAATTATTTAATAAGGTGATGAAGATGAGTGGCAATTTAGGGTTAAATAACGAAATACAAGATACGACCGGTTTGGGTTATATTCCTATGGTGGTCGAGCAGAGTGGTCGTGGCGAGCGCTCTTATGACATCTATTCACGCTTGCTTAAAGAGCGTGTTATTTTTCTTGTTGGACCTGTTAATGATATGTCAGCCAACTTAATTGTTGCGCAGTTATTATTTTTGGAAGCTGAAAACCCTGACAAAGATATATCGTTATATATTAACTCCCCAGGCGGTTCAGTCACTGCGGGTATGTCAATTTATGACACGATGCAGTTTATTAAGCCAGATGTTAGTACTTTGTGTATTGGACAAGCAGCTAGCATGGGAGCTTTTTTGTTATCAGCAGGCGCTAAAGGCAAACGATTTAGCTTGCCTAATTCACGCGTAATGATTCATCAGCCTTCAGGTGGATTCCAGGGACAGTCTACTGATATCCAGATTCAAGCTGAAGAAATTCTTTACTTACGTGGAAAGTTGAATGGTATTTTAGCCGAACATACAGGTAAGACTGACAAGAAAATTGATGAAGATACTGAGCGAGATAACTTCATGAGTGCAGAAGAGTCTGTAAAATACGGCATGATTGATAAGGTGATTGCCAATCGTACCGAAGCGGCATAAAATTAACGTTGATTCAGAACTAAGGATATTTAATGGCAGATAAATCTGACGGCGAAAAGCTGCTCTATTGTTCTTTTTGTGGTAAAAGCCAACACGAAGTAAAGAAACTCATCGCAGGTCCATCGGTCTTCGTATGCGATGAATGTGTTGATTTGTGCAACGACATCATCAAAGAAGAAGTACAAAGTCTTACTGATATTAAAAATGCAGATAAAAAACTGCCAACTCCGCAAGAAATCTGCAAGATTTTAGATCAATATGTTATTGGCCAATTGCAAGCTAAGAAGAATTTATCAGTTGCGGTTTATAATCATTATAAACGTCTAGACCATAATCATATTACGCAAAATACCAACAAAGATGACGTTGAAATTCAAAAAAGCAATATTTTATTAATAGGACCTACTGGTTCAGGTAAAACCTTGCTTGCACAAACCCTTGCACGTTTGCTTGATGTGCCATTTGTGATGGCTGATGCAACTGCATTGACAGAAGCAGGCTACGTTGGAGAAGATGTCGAGAACATTATGCAAAAATTATTGCAAAAATGTGATTACGATGTAGAAAAAGCCCAGCGTGGTATTGTTTATATTGATGAGGTAGATAAAATATCTCGTAAATCTGAGAACCCTTCAATCACTCGCGATGTTTCTGGCGAAGGTGTACAACAAGCATTACTTAAACTAGTCGAAGGTACGATCGCATCTATCCCACCACAAGGTGGTAGAAAACATCCAAATCAAGAATTCGTGCAATTAGATACCACAAATATATTATTTATTTGTGGAGGTGCTTTTGATGGTTTAGAAAAAATAATTCGGTTGCGCTCAGAAAAAGGCGGTATCGGTTTTGGTGCTGAAGTTCAAAGTAAAGACAATGCGATTGAAGTTGGTGAGATACTGCTTGATGTAGAACCTCAAGATCTAATAAAATTTGGCTTAATCCCTGAATTCATCGGCCGTTTGCCAGTCATAGCTACCCTTGAGTCATTAGACGTGGAAGCATTAATGACCATTTTAACTGCGCCAAAAAATGCGTTGACTAAACAATATGCTAAATTGTTCAAGATGGAGGGTGTTGAGCTAGAGTTTAGAGAAGAAGCCCTCTTAGAAATTGCAAATTTAGCTTTAGAGCGTAAAACTGGTGCGCGTGGATTAAGATCAATTATGGAAAACTCCTTACTTAACATCATGTATGACATACCTTCTTCAGAAAACTTATCTAAAGTAGTTATTGATGAAGGTGTCATTTGTAACGGATCAGAACCTATCTTGATCTATGAAGACCCACCTAAGGTTGCTGAAAAAGCTAGTTAATTTATACTTTTGCTTATCGGCTAATCCTGATGGAACAACTAATCAGGCTATTGAAATTAGTATTGGTTGGTTTATAGTGTTTCTGTGGTTATAAAAAATTGCTAAGTTAATTAGTGATTAAACTAATTTTTCTTGAATTATCAAAGAATGTTCCCAACTTAAAGACATAAGGTTTTTTTAAGCCTATGTTAATTTAAAGGTGTTATATGACTGAGCAAACTTTGCCTGAAAACATGTCTGAAAACCAAGTGAGCGCTGACAAGCCTGAAAAAGTGCCTATGTTGCCATTGCGTGATGTAGTGGTCTATCCGCATTTAGTCATTCCGCTTTTTGTTGGTCGTGATAAATCTGTAAAAGCACTCGAAATAGCTTCAGACACAGATAAACAAATATTATTAGTGGCTCAAAAGTCTGCTACTAAAGATGAACCTGATGCGGGCGATTTATATGAAATAGGTACAATTGCAACCGTGTTACAAATGCTAAAACTACCTGACGGAACAGTTAAGGTACTAGTAGAAGGTTTGCGTCGCGTACGTATCTCTGAATTTGAAGTGACCGAAGACTGTTTTCTTGCAAAAGCTGAAGAGATTCCACAGCTAGACGAAAACGATAGTGAAGTTGAGGCTTTGATGCGCACAGTTCTGACGCAGTTTGATCAATACGTTAAGCTAAACAAAAAAATTCCACCAGAAATACTGACATCATTAGCAACTATTACTGAGGCTGGTCGTTTAGCAGATACTATATCCGCACATCTGACACTTAAGCTGGGTGAAAAACAAAAGATATTAGAAATGCTCAGTGTGACTGAGCGCCTAGAACATTTGCTACAGTTAATGGAATCAGAAATTGATATATTGCAGGTTGAAAAACGTATTCGTGGCCGTGTTAAACGCCAAATGGAGAAGAGTCAGCGCGAGTATTATTTAAATGAGCAAGTAAAAGCGATTCAAAAAGAACTTGGTGAGCATGATGAGAATGCCGAGATGGAAGAGCTTGAAAAACGTATTAAAAATGCGGGCATGACGAAAGAAGCTTTAACCAAAGTACATGCCGAACTAAAGAAACTTAAGTTAATGTCACCGATGTCTGCTGAAGCTTCCGTAGTGCGTAATTATATTGATACTTTAGTTAACTTGCCTTGGAAAAAGAAAACCAAAATTAGTAAAGACTTGGCTTTTGCTGAAGATATACTTGATACAGATCACTATGGCTTAGAAAAAGTCAAAGAACGCATTGTTGAATACTTAGCTGTACAGCAAAGGGTAGGTAAACTAAAAGCACCTATTCTATGTCTTGTTGGACCGCCTGGGGTTGGTAAAACCTCGCTAGGAAAAAGTATTGCTAAAGCTGTGAATCGTAAATTTATCCGCATGGCGCTCGGTGGCGTACGCGATGAAGCTGAAATTCGCGGACATCGTCGTACTTATATTGGCTCAATGCCAGGTAAAGTATTACAAAGCATGAGCAAAGCAGGGGTTAAAAATCCTTTGTTTTTACTCGATGAAGTCGACAAAATGGGCCAAGACATGCGTGGTGACCCTTCATCTGCATTACTTGAAGTATTAGACCCTGAGCAAAATCATACTTTTTCTGATCATTATGTTGAAGTTGAGTATGATTTGTCAGATGTGATGTTTGTGGCTACAGCGAATAGTATGGATATACCAGCGCCACTGCTGGACCGCATGGAAATCATTCGGTTGGCAGGATATACCGAAGATGAAAAAGTCAATATTGCAATCCGGTATTTATTACCTAAACAGCTTAAAGTACATGGCTTAAAACCAACCGAAGTCAATATTAGTGAAGGTACTGTAAGACATATTGTGCAATATTACACACGAGAAGCAGGCGTGCGACGGTTAGAACAAGAAATTGCAAAAGTATGTCGTAAAGTAGTTAAAGAACTTTTACTAAGTAAAAATCGTGCTGCAAAAAATAAATTAACAGATGATAGTGCGACAATAAGACCTGCTAAGAAAATAGCTGTAACAGTTAAGAATTTGGAAAAATATCTTGGTGTCTATCTTTACGATTACGGTGTTGCCGCTAAAGCAAACCAGGTTGGTCAAGTAACAGGCTTAGCTTGGACCTCTGTTGGTGGTGAATTATTAACTGTGGAAGCAGTTAGCTTACCTGGTAAAGGTAAAACTATCACTACAGGTAAATTAGGTGATGTTATGCAAGAATCTATTCAAGCAGCCCTAAGTGTTGTAAGAAGCAGGGCTACAGGTTTAGGCATTGCAGATGATTTTTATGAAAAAAATGACCTGCATATTCACTTGCCTGAAGGCGCTACCCCAAAGGATGGCCCAAGTGCAGGTATTGCTTTAGCTACTGCATTAGTTTCGGTGCTGACAAACACACCAGTGCGTGCAGATGTAGCTATGACTGGAGAGATTACATTGCGTGGAGAGGTGTTGCCAATTGGCGGCTTAAAGGAAAAATTATTAGCTGCGCATCGAGGCGGAATTAAAACAGTATTAATTCCGGAAAGTAATGTAAAAGACCTTGTTGATATTCCTAATAATATTAAGAGCAAACTCAAAATTCATCCAGTTAAATGGATAGACCAAGTACTTGAGTATGCGCTAGAGAGGGTGCCAGTCGCGTCTAACCTTAAATCTGATCAAGTAGCAGCTGCAGAAGTTGTCGAGGATAAAAAAGAAGTCAAAACACCAATAAGGCACTAACTTTTATTA
>CAZJUK010000085.1:0-8512 GCA_964549145.1 uncultured Methylophilaceae bacterium | reverse complement strand
GGGATCGTGCTTCGTTGTTCTGGGATCGTGCTTTGTTGTTTTGGGATCGTGCTTCGCTTTCTTGAAATAGTGCTGGCAATGCTGGCGGTGCTGTTACTGGTGTGGCTGCGTTTGTAGCCCAAAAATTATTAAAAGACCCTTTAAATAAAATTGTGCAAAGTGAATATAGAATTAGTGGAACATGGGATAATCCTCAAGAAGTTAAAAATAAACAAGAAGTTGAAAAAAAACCATCACTAATCAATTAATAAAATTTCAGAAATCAAAGCAATGAAAAACAAACAAAAAACACCTAAACATTTATCTAGCGCATTTAAAGTTGCTGGGATACAAATGGCATCAAGCCCTAGCGTTTCTTCTAATCTTATTGAAGCAGATCGCCTAATTAAATTAGCTAGCAAGCAAGGCGCCAAAATCGTTGTTTTACCTGAATATTTCTGCATTATGGGGCTTAGAGATAATGACAAAGTGAAGATAAAAGAAAAAGAGGGTGACGGCCCAATTCAACGATTTTTAGCTAAAACTGCTAAAAAATACAAAATATGGTTAATTGGTGGAACAATCCCTCTGGAGAGTAACTTTCCAAACAAAATACGTAACAGTTGCTTGGTCTTTAATGACATGGGTGAGCAAGTTGCACGTTATGACAAAATTCATTTATTCGGGTTAGATTTAGGCGCAGAAAAATATCACGAAGAAGCGACAATAGAATCAGGTGATAAAATCGTTGTTTTAGAAACACCCTTTGGGAAAATTGGTTTGTCTGTTTGCTATGATTTACGTTTTCCTGAGCTATATCGCACAATGGGTGAAGTAGACATGATCGTTGTCCCATCAGCATTCACTGACACAACAGGTAAAGCGCACTGGGAAACACTGGTTCGCGCTCGCGCAATCGAAAACTTATGTTATGTTATTGCACCAGCGCAAGGTGGTTATCACCTTTCTGGCCGAGAAACGTATGGTAATAGTATGATTGTTGACCCTTGGGGGGTTGTTTTAGATCGCTTACCCCGTGGCTCTGGCATCGTGATTGCTGGTATTAATACAGATTACCAAACTAGTTTGCGCAAAAGCCTGCCGGCACTGAAACACAAAACAATCAAGGAAATTTAGTTGGAGCCACTTTAATCATCGACACTTAATTAAAGTTACATGATAGTTTTAAGGAATATACTTAAGAACATTTATGCAATCAGCTGTTATTGTTTGTTAGCAATAGTTTCTAAGTAAAAAATTGCATCCCATACTGAGCAAATATGAAAACAGAATCATTTATTACTAAAAAAGCGAATCATTTTGAGCTAGCGAATGAAGCCTTGCTTATACCAGCTGGCCTAGATATGCAAGCGCTACAAAGCACATTAAGCAACATTATGTCGCATAATGTAGATTATGCTGATTTGTACTTTCAATACAGCCGCAGTGAATCGTGGGGCTTAGAGGAAGGCCAAGTAAAATCTGGTAGTTTCAACATAGATCAAGGCGTTGGTGTGCGTGCCGTTAGTGGTGAAAAAACCGCTTTTGCTTATTCTGATGATATTAATCTCAATGCCTTAAATGAAGCAGCCAAAGCAACTAAGGCCATTGCTAGCTTAGGTAATGAGCAAACAGCAGCCAATGTCATTGCACGGCCAACAAAGCAGCTTTACTTGCCTAATGACCCAATTTCCTCACTTTCGGCAGAATCAAAAGTACAGTTATTAGAACGATTAGAACAGTTTGCTAAAAAAGCTGATCCACGGGTAACACAAGTGATGGCATCCATTGCAGGCGAGTATGAAGTGGTGATGGTCGCACGCAGTGATGGCGTAATGAGCGCAGATGTGCGACCGTTAGTGCGTGTTTCAATCCAAGTAATTGCAGAGCACAATGGCCGGCGTGAACAAGGCAGTGCAGGCGGCGGCGGGCGCTTTGATTACAGTTACTTTACCGACAGTATGCTCCAAAGCTATGCTCAAAAAGCAGTACATCAAGCCCTAGTTAATTTAGATGCTCGTCCTGCACCTGCGGGCAGCATGACGGTTGTTCTAGGCTCTGGTTGGCCTGGGATCTTATTACACGAAGCTATTGGCCATGGTCTTGAAGGTGATTTTAATCGGAAAGGCAGTTCTGCTTTTTCAAACATGATGGGTAAACAAGTTGCAGCCACAGGGATTACTATTGTTGATGATGGCACAATCGCTGATAGACGCGGATCATTAAGCGTAGATGACGAAGGTAACCCAACCAATAAAACAGTACTCATTGAAGATGGTGTTTTATGCGGCTACATACAAGACAGCTTAAATGCGCGTCTCATGGATATGCCTCTTACAGGGAATGGTCGCCGTGAAAGCTACGCTCATGTGCCAATGCCACGGATGACGAACACCTATATGCATAATGGTGATAAAGACCCAGAAGAAATTATTAAATCTGTTAAAAAAGGGTTATATGCAGCTAATTTTGGCGGTGGCCAGGTAGATATCACTAGCGGTAAGTTTGTATTTAGTGCTGCTGAAGCTTATATGATTGAAGACGGCAAAATCACCTACCCAGTCAAAGGGGCTACTTTGATTGGCAACGGCCCTGATGTACTAAAACGTGTCAGCATGGTGGGTAATGATATGGCACTTGATAGTGGTGTGGGTACTTGTGGTAAAGAAGGACAAAGTGTCCCAGTAGGGGTCGGTCAGCCAACGCTTAAAATTGATGGTCTGACAGTAGGTGGCACGGTATAATATTACATGGAAGGGTCATAAGCCTTTTTATATAATCTTATTATCATTTAGCTGAAGAAGGAACACCATATGGCCAAAAGCCCTGTCAAGACAACAACGAACAAGAGATCTAACAAAAAAAATACAACAACAAGCAGAGCAAAGAAAACTGGGAATACAAGTTCTGAGGCACGACATAAAGAGATAGAAATTACTGCCTATTATATTGCTCAGAAAGACGATTTTAGAGGCAATGCGATTGACTACTGGGTTATTGCGGAAGAAAAGCTAAATAAATAGTTAGAATTAAAATTAAAAAAGGGTGCTACAAGCACCCTTTTTTAATGGTTTTATTTACTTTCTTTTGTTGTGCATTATTTCATTACACGATTTTTATATTCACCTGTCCGCGTATCAATCTCGATTTTATCCCCTTGACTCACAAAAAGTGGCACAGGCACTTCAAAACCCGTTGCAATTTTTGCTGGCTTAAGCACTTTACCTGAAGTGTCGCCTTTTACTGCAGGCTCTGTATAAGTCACTTCACGCACAACTGTCGTTGGCAATTCAATTGAAATGGCCTTACCTTCATAAAACTTCACATCACAGGGCACTCCGTCTTCTAAAAATGGCAATGCATCTTCCATAAATTCAGCATCAACATCATATTGATTATATTCACCATCCATAAACACATAAGTTGGATCTGCAAAATAAGAATAAGTGACTTCTTTTTTCTCTAACACCACCACCTCAAACTTATCCGTTGCGTTGTAAACATTCTCACTTGGTGCATCTGTGAGTAAGTTTTTAAGTTTCATTTTAACCACGGCAGAGCTGCGACCGGACTTATTGACTTCTGATTTAACTACAACTAATGGGTCACCTTTTACCATTATCACATTACCTGAACGGAGTTCTTGAGCTGTTTTCATCATAATAGACTTCTTAATAGTAAAAATTTAACAAAGAATAATTATACGCTAACTTGTTATATTTCCGCAAAAAGTCACTAGTTGCGTAGCCAAAGGATTCTGCTCTGCTAACTGTTCAGATTGCTTGGTGCACCAATGTTTAACACGCGTTAAGGATTCAATATATGCTTCCCAACACGATGCATTAGAATTGCCATTAGACCAAGCTGAATGCATATCAGACACCACACTTTTATCATCAAACTGATCATAATAAAAATCGATGAACGCATTGAGTTTATTCAAATGCACATTTTCAACTTGTACGTAAGGTTGCCAAATAAAGGGTTTTCCTGACCAAATTGCCCTCACCCAGCTATCTTCACCGCGTACAAAATTAACATCACAAAACCACAAAAGTTGATCATATTCAATCTGCGACATAAAAGGCAATATTTGTAATATTAATTTGCCTTTGAATAAGCGTTCACCAACCTCAAATGACGCTTTGTTTAAAAAAGGTGCGCAAGTTTGCAAGTGCGGATTCATCGGTGCAAACACCGTGACTTGATGAGTTCCATTAGCAATATCATCGAATAAAGCACCAATTGACGCATGTTGATAAGAGAATAAAGAGACTTTTAAACTGTCGTCATCAACGATGTCAAACTTGTTTAAAAAACTGAGCTTTTGATGCTCCTTCGCAAAAGCATCCCTACTTACAATTAAATCTTGCTCTCTTAACAAACCACCTGTTTGGGCTTGAAAGCCAGGAAAGAAGAAATGCCTAACAAAGTTCGTATGGCTAAACTTAGAATGTTTCGCATGAAAATCCGCGACCCAGGGTTCAGCCGATAGATATTCTAAATTAACCCAAATACTGGTTGCTTGCATGCTTTCTTGGTAATGTTTTGGCAGCCCACAAGCAAAAGCCTCAATTACCACACCGGCTATTTCTTGAAACTCTGTATTAATGTCAAACCTGTTAATGCTAATGCCATCAATTACTTGAGTTTTTTTCCCATCATCTAATTTAGGAATTAACTGCTTAGCTGCTGTTAAGTTATCCACATATAACTGGACTTCAATATCATGCTCATCATATAGCTGTTTAGCTAAACGCCAACACACGCCAATATCACCATAATTATCAACTAACTTACAAAAAATATCGTAGCTAGGGTTAAGCATAAAAAGCGCTCATTATTAACAACAATCTGCGGGCATCCTTTTCTAAAGTCAAGATTATAACTACTTTATTCAGGCATTGTACTATTCGGGTACCATAACAAAAAATTGCACAAGCAGGTGGCATCACTACTGCACTTTTTTTAGTTTTCCTAGTGGCAACCGTTTTTACTTTACAGAACCTAGTGGTAGTGAATTTACTGTTTGGTCTGAACCCTATAAATAACCCAGAAGCTACTTTATGAAAATCTCACATATTGTCATAATGACTTCTTGTCCTAATCAACAAGAGGCGGCAAACTCAAGAAAACAATTATCGAGGAAAATTTAGCTGCTTGTGTGCAAGCTGAGAATATCCATAGTACTTATCACTGGAATAACATAATCAAAATAGCGCAAGAAGTACGATTAACACTTAAAAACAAAAGCTACGCTATTTGATGAAATTGAGTTAATCATTAAGCAATATTCAAGTTATGAGTGTCCAAAATTATTTTTCACCCTCTTTTATAAGCGAGCAAAAAGTATTGTGATTGGATTGACCAAGAATCAAAATCTGCGCAACCAAATGATGAAGCAAAGGTCACAAAATGCTAAGCTTAGCAAACAAGTACTAATGCATTACGATTTACACCTTACCAATTAGTGGAAGCAACTATGTCAGAAGAGAAGCAAGGCTTTATCAAGGAATATTCCGACCAAGGCTTTTGGGATAAACTACTTACGTTTGCTAAAACAGCTGGCAAAGATGTGATTGAAAAAGCATTATGTCTCTATTTTGCTGCCGAAAACCCAAGTACGCCTACATGGGCAAAAACAGTTATTTATGGTGCGTTAGGTTATTTCATTTTTCCTATTGATGCTATTCCAGACATTACGCCTATTGCAGGTTATGCTGATGATTTAGGTGTGCTTGCTTCGGCAATTGCTACCGTTAGCTTTTATATTAATGACGATGTGAAAGCACTCGCCGCACAAAAACTCCAAGATTGGTTTGGCGAGTAGGTTTGGTGGAGGGGGTTGCTAAAGAAAATAATTTAATTAATGATCAATTTAACATGACATGGGTTATCACTAAATATTTAATCACCGCAGCAATTGTCGTGCTGGTATCAGAATTAGCCAAACGCAGCGACAAACTTGGCGGACTGATTGCTGCCTTGCCCTTAGTCACTTTGCTCGTCTTAATTTGGTTATATATTGAAAAGCAGCCACAAGAAAAAATTGCTAATCATGCATGGTTTACATTTTGGTATGTTATTCCTACCCTGCCGATATTTCTTATATTCCCTTGGTTGTTACCTAAACTAGACTTTTGGCCTGCGCTGGCTTCTGCAGTGTTGGTTTCAGTAGTCTTTTTTATAGTCTATGCGCTAATAATGCGTAGATTTGGCATTATGCTTTTCTAAAGATGAGAATTAATAAAAAAACTTCAATATGAGCATAAAAGATAACACTGCCGAAAACAAAGCGATCGCAGATCAAGCAAATGAAATTATGTGCGATTGCACAGGTACTAAACGTGGAAAAATTCAATCTTTATTTGAAGATGGTTTTGATTTAGAAAGCATCTGTAGTAAAACAGGCATCACCACAGGCTGTGGCGGCTGCGAGTGGGAAGTTGATCTGCTTCTTGACGAGCTTTATGAACAAATAAAAGAATAATGTCATTAATTACGGTAATCACTAAGACATAATCACGCGATTGATCACAAATAAACAAGATTAAACCCTATTGTTTTATTGAATAAACCTAAGTAGCCTTTAAGGGAAGGTAATTGTTGCACCGACACCTATTTTCATGAGGTCTTTACCAATGCGAACATCGCCATTGAAGTCTATGCGCGTTGTATCTAGCGCTGCTTGCGCATCAACTCCAAATAATAAAACATGTGTAAATACGGCAGCTTTTGGTTGCACAGCTCGTAACACGTTAGCTGCTTGATCAGGCGTCGTGTGGTATGACATTATTTTATTTAAACGTGGATTGTTTGATAATAAAGATTTATCTGCTGCCACAATTTCGTGAATTAATAAATCAACACCTTTAGAAAATCGAATCAAGTTCTTAGAATAGGTTGTGTCCCCAGATATGACAATAGATTGCTCTCCACTATCTATGCGATAACCATAAGCAGGCTCAACTGGACCATGTTCAACAAGAAAAGCTGTTATCTTTATGCCGTTATGCTCATAAACCACACCTTCAGCGGCGATATCATGACCATCTATTTCAAATAGAGCGCCATTGAGTTTAGTATGCGTAGTTCTGAAGTGCATATCGGCTTGATGAGCCAAAGTAAGATGTTTTGCTAGTGCCTGCGTACCTTTGGGGCCAGTGAGTTTAAGCTGGGTTGGTCTTTGCCATATCCAGCTAGTTAGCCATAAGTCGCTTAAACCTGAGATATGATCTGAATGTAAGTGCGTTAAAAAGACCTGCTCAATATTAGATAATGGAATGCCAGCTTGTTGCAGCCGCATGGTAATGCCTCGCCCACTATCAAAAATAAAAAAAAGCCCGTTTGCCTCAACTACCGCAGCAGGCCCAAAACGCTCAATACTAGGCTTAGGTGTCCCTGTTCCTAGTAAAGTCACTTCCATATAAGCGGCTGATAAATGGCTGGAATAAATTAAGAATAAAGCCAATATAGCGTGGTGCAGACATTTAAAAATAATCATTGGTGGCTTTCAATTTAAATCTTTATACTCAAACTATAAATTTAAATTTAAATTTTAACTAGGGTGAGACCGTGTAGGCGTTGTCATAGTGACGATTTCTTCAGACATTGTTGGGTGTACTGCCATAGTGCGATTAAAGTCAGCTTTGGTTGCGCCCATTTTTATTGCAATACTCGCTAGTTGTATCATTTCACCCGCGCCTGGTGCCACAATATGACAACCTAACACGCGATCTGTTTTTTGGCAGACCACTAACTTCATCAATACTTTATCATCTCGCCCAGCAAAAGCACTTTGCATTGGCTTAAAGCTAGTTGAATAAATATCAATAGGCTTTAAGATACTAGCATCCTCTTCGCTAAGACCAACAGACCCAATTTCTGGTTGCGTAAACACCGCTGTTGGAATCAACTCATGGTCGGGCTTAGTTGGTGTGTCATTAAATACTGTATTAACGAATGCCACTCCCTCACGAATCGCCACTGGGGTTAAATTAGCCCGATTAGTGACATCGCCAACAGCATAAACAGAAGGTACTGTAGTTTGCGAGTAATCATCAACAACAACTTGCTTAGCTTTTCCTAGTCCAATCCCCACTCCTTCCAAGCCCATATTATCAGTATTAGGCTGACGTCCAGTCGCAAACATTATTTGGTCAAAAGTGTAATCTTGTCCATCAGTTGCGCGCACTTTTATTTGATTGCCTGCAATTTCTAGAGACTCAGCATTCATGCTTAATTGTAAATCAACCCCGTTGGCTTGAATTTCAGTGGCAACATGCTGGCGTGTTTCATTATCAAAACCGCGTAAAATTTGATTGCCACGGTAATATTGTGTCACCGCCACACCCATGCCATTGAGTACACATGCAAATTCACTGGCAATGTAGCCACCACCAATAATTAACATGCTTTTTGGTAATTCATCTAAATGGAATAGCTCATTTGAAGTGATTGCCAGCTCGCTACCTTTAATTTTCGGCTTTGTAGGTCTCCCGCCCATTGCAAGTAAAATATGCTTGGCAGTAAC
>CAZJUK010000084.1:0-8524 GCA_964549145.1 uncultured Methylophilaceae bacterium | reverse complement strand
AAGGTATTAGTGCCTTGCAACATGCTTTCTGTAGAAGTTCCGCCTGCCCCAACAATTAAACCAGTCCGCACGTTTGACACTAAATCTTCAGACATTTTAGCGTCTTCAATAGCTTGCTGCATCGCCAGCCATGCATAGGCGTGCCCTTTCGCCATAAAGCGTAGTAATTTGCGATCAATCAACGCTTCAATATTTAAGTTTTTAATATCGCCAGCAATATGAGAGCGCATGCCACGATCGGCATATTCTTGCTTAAATGAAATGCCAGTCTGGCCATTAAATAAGCTCTGTCTAACTTCATCTTTATTATTGCCTAAGCTAGATACGATGCCTAGCCCTGTGATAACGACACGTTTCATTCCGTGCTCTCCTTAAACTAAAATTTAAAAATTATCTGTTCTTGTAAATAAACCAACACGTAAATCATTAGCAGTGTAAATTTCACGGCCATCTATACTCATAGTGGCATCAGAAATTCCCATAACTAGCTTACGCAATATCACACGTTTTAAATCAATGGTATAAGTTGCCATTTTAGCATTAGGGAGGACTTGCCCTGAAAACTTAACTTCTCCAGCACCCAATGCGCGCCCTCTTCCTGGCCCACCTTTCCAGCCCAAGTAAAACCCCACTAATTGCCACATAGCATCTAAGCCTAAACAACCTGGCATTACTGGATCACCCGTAAAGTGACAATCAAAAAACCATAATTCAGGATTAATATCTAATTCTGCAATGATTTGTCCTTTTCCGTATTTCCCACCATCTTCTGTAATACTTACAATACGATCAAACATAAGCATTGGCGGAAGTGGTAATTGCGCATTACCTTCGCCAAACAACTCTCCTCTACCACACGCCAACAACTCTTCTTTGGTATAACTATTTTGTTTTGTCATTTTAAATTCTTATAGTTAATAAATTTATATAAAGAAAAGTATAGAATGAGAAAAAAGTACAAACTCCTAATATTCCATACTATTCATAGTTAATTATCCACTATTTTTACCATCTGTGTTAAATGCCAGTGTAATTATAATAAATACCTGCCGCCAATAGATGGCTTAATAAATAAACAACAATTACCTCAACATTATTTCTACAACGCCTCTAGGGCTATCTGAAAATGCAATAAAGCTTAGACCCACAAAATTAAAGATCAAAAAACTCACTAACATCCATCAAAATTTGATCATGCTATACAAACCTGTATACTTTCCGAAGAATTAAGTTTAGTATTTGAAACAAATTCAAGTTTAGTAACGCTTTATAATCCATTAAAATTGTTAAGGAACACTCAAATGAGCGACCGTCAACTGGCCGACTGGCGTAGTCATGCGCTAACTTTAGAAACTGAAGTGAACAAAGTAGTCGTAGGACAAGAAAAACCTATTCGATTAATTACGACTTCTATTTTTGCTCGCGGGCATGTGTTGCTTGAGGGTGATGTAGGTGTAGGCAAAACAACATTGTTACGTGCAATTGCAC
Source organism: uncultured Methylophilaceae bacterium (assembly GCA_964549145.1). Taxonomy (GTDB): domain Bacteria; phylum Pseudomonadota; class Gammaproteobacteria; order Burkholderiales; family Methylophilaceae. The sequence goes on along the minus strand of CAZJUK010000084.1, from coordinate 7,036 downwards.
GTGGTGTAGGTGGTGATTATCAACGTATTGAAGGTACGATTGATTTAATGCCTAATGATTTGGTTTATCACACATATCTTGGTGAAGATGGAAAACCGCACGTAAGCCCAGGTCCAATTTTGCAAGCAGGTGAGAATTTATCCATATTTTTCTTTAATGAAATTAACCGTGCACGTCCACAAGTGCATTCCTTGCTATTGCGTGTCATGGCTGAACGTACGCTAACTGCATTTAACAAAGAGCATGAGTTTCCGCATATGTTGGTGTTTGCTGATCGTAACCAAGTAGAAAAAGAAGAAACATTTGATATCCCTTCAGCTGCACGAGATCGTTTCATGATGGAGATTCCAATTGTAGTGCCTGCTGATGATGGCATTATGGAGTCATTGGTATTCGACACGCGTTTTCACAATGTGGATAAGTTAATTACCGGCGTACCAGAAGATATTTTAGAATTCGACAAACTAAACGAATTTTCAGCTACATTGCAAGACAGCGTAAGCGCGAGCCCAACGTTACGTAAATATGCACTCGATTTATGGCGTGCAACAAAATCACCTTTAGATTACGGCGTAAAAGTTTCTGGTGTAGATATGAATCGCTTAGTACTTTCAGGTGCAAGCCCACGTGGCATGGGCATGCTGTTACGCGCGGCGCGAGTGAATGCATGGCTTAATGAACGTGACACAGTCTTACCCGATGATATTCATGCTGTGTTTCACGAGACCATTGCACATCGTGTTGTATTTAGTCCGGTATATGAAATGCGTCGTACTGAAATTGCACGTGAAATGCTCGATGGCATTGTTAATGTGATCGCAGCTCCATAATTGTTCGATTACCCTATACAACATTTAGACCAATTTATTAATTATGCGCCCTGATAATATCAAAGAATTTAACTACCATATTAATTGGCGTTCAACCTCGCATCGTCCTGGGAGCCACCGTAGCAATCAGCGTGGAATGGGTATGGAGTTTCGTGGTCATGCCACCTTACTTAATTACCCTGATCCACGGCGGATTGATTTACGTCAGACTATTCGCGATCCAATGGAACAGATTCATGTGCGAATTTTCAATCAGAAAAGTGCTACGCCGGTATTTGTACTCTGCGACATGTCTGGGTCAATGCAATATGGGAGTGAGCAAAAGAAAATTTCCATTGCTGGTGATATTACACAAACAGTTGCACAAACAGTTACCCACAATGGCGACCCATTTGGCTTCATAGGCTTTGATGATGTGATTCGTGAAGATTGGTTAAGCACCTTATCTGCGAGACCACACTTAGCAGTCGAAATGGCAGAAAGGCTTAAAAATTATGAGCCAAATGAAACTGGCAGTTCTGCACTTATTGAAACTGTACGCATGCTACCGCGAGAACGCTCATTAATCTTTCTTGTCTCTGATTTTCACATGCCAATCAAAGAGTTAGAAGAATCACTTGTATTAATGTTGCGTCACCACATTATTCCTATTGTTTTATGGGATACCTCTGAATATAAAGACTTGCCAGAATTTGGAATTGCGAACGTGACTGATCCAGAAACGGGCGCAAAACGTACTTTATTTTTGCGTAAAGATTATAGAAATCGCATTTTAGAAAGTTTTACCAAACGGCGTAAAATAATCGAAGATTTATTTTTGCGTTTTGATATGCAGCCATTTTTTGTTGAAAACCACTTTGATGCTGACTTACTTTCAGATTATTTCTATCAGTATGTCGCCGCTTAACCATAATGAGTAAATTTATGCCAGCTAGTTATTTAACCCGAACTTTTATTACATTAAGCCTTATGCTAATTTCGCAATTTGCAATAGCCGATGTAAAACTACCCTCCGTTGATGATGCTTTTGTTAGCTTAAAACTTGAAGATTCTAAAAGAGACGCTGGTTATGTAGTGGGTGATGTAATCTCTAGAAAAATTACACTCACTATTAAAAAACCTTATCAATTAATTAAAGAATCAATTCCAATCGTTGGTTATGAGCATCGTTATAAAGGTCAAGTTTCAGGTATTGAACTCGTTAATATCAATCTTTCGTCGAAGGAAAGTTCTGATAGTGAAATTCATAAGCTTGACTTGAGCTACCAAATATTTACGACAAGCCGTGTCGCTAAACCTGCAGTTTTACGCGCAGAAATTATAAAGTTACGCAATATCGAAAATAAAAAAGAAGTGTTGCAATATCGCATCCCTTCATTTTCGTTTCGCATTTCACCACTTTCAGTCTATGGCGCGGTAAAGCTCGATCAAGAAATGTATCCATTTACACCCCCATTGACAATTGACAGCAGCAAACAACACTTTAATGTAAAACTCTTAATTAGCATCTTAGCACTCTCTCTACTAGGCCTACTTTACATTCTAGGCAAACATGCTTGGTTGCCTAGAATGGGCAAACCCTTTTCCAAAGCTTATCGTTACATTAAGAAATTACCTGAAACGCAAACAGGGCTGCAACAAGCTGTTTCTCGGATGCATGAGTCGCTAAATAAAACAGCAGGAGTTAGTGTATTTAGCCATACTCTGGATCAATTTATTGAGAACAATCCTAGGTTTGAACCTGCAAAGTATGAAATACAAAAATTCTTTAATTTATCACAAGAAGTGTTTTTTGAACCAGTGTCAAAATCACACGTCGGTAATGACCCTAGCGGCTGGCTGCTTAAGTTTTGTCGTCATTTGCGTGACTGCGAACGTGGTTTAATGCCTAATTTAGATCCAGGAAAAAGCACTTAATGGCTTTTACACACCCATTAATCTTATGGTTACTCCCTTTAACTTTATTGCCAATTTTGCTAGAGCGGCATCACACACGTAGTTATTCATGGGTAGAAATGCTACCTGCTGATCGCCTCTCTGATCTAATTGGCCTATTGCTTAAAGTTTTAGCGAGTATCAGTTTAGTTTGCATTATCATAGGCTTAGCTGATCCACATACGCTAGAACAAAAAATTGAACGTATTGGTGTAGGCGCGCAAATCGGAGTTGTATTAGACCGCAGTGCAAGTATGGACGATGCATTTGCAGGTGGCATTGCCTCCGGCAATGTAGGTGAAACCAAGTCTTTTGCAGCAAGTAGGCTTATGACTGAGTTTGTTAATGCACGTGAGAATGACATGATTGGTATCATTACATTTAGTAATTCAGCGATGTACGTGCTACCCCTCTCTGAAAGCCGCGAAGCCATTCTAGCTGCTATTAAAGCAACAGCAGGCAATGCCCTCTTTCAAACCAATATTGGTGGCGGACTTACCAGTGCTGTTGGTTTGTTCAAAGACGTTCCCGACTCTGGCTCGCGTGCAATTATCTTAATTTCTGATGGCGCTGGCCGTATGGGCGCCAATGCACAGCAAAAATTACGTGATTGGCTAGACCGATTCAACATCACACTTTATTGGATTGTATTAAGGCAACGAGGCGGTATCAGTATTTTTGATGCTAAATATGAAAACTGGAAAGAAGACAAGGCACCACCAGTACAGATAGAGTTGCATGATTATTTTAAAACATTACGTACGCCTTTTCAGGCATATGAGGCTGATGATCCAAAATCGTTAGAAACAGCGATAAGTGACATTAACCAAAAAGAAAAGAAACCAATTAAGTACCAAGAAAAAATTCCTGGCAAAAACTTTACGCAACTTTTCTATCTCATCGCAGCACTCATGATCGCATTATTACTTGCCGTAAAATATTTGGAGGTTAGAACATGGCGCTCAGCCTAAATTTTTTAAATGTAAAAAGACTTTCTTGGGGCTTAAGTATCATTGCGATACTTGCAGCAATGGGAATTGCACAACAAGTTAATCGTATCAATCAGATTAATAGCTTTAACGAAGCAGTCACTAATGGGACTTCTCCAAGTACAGACAAACAGAGCTATGAAGCTAAGTACTCACAAGCTTACTGGCTAGCCAAAAAAGAATATTACAAAGAATCAACCACCCTATTCTCAGGCCTCACGCAAAATGGCTTGCCTAGCAGGCGCGCTAGTGTGTTTCATAACATCGGTAATATGTTTTTTTTAAAGGCGTTAAGAGTGGATGGTGGTAACGACCCTAAAGTGAGAGACGAAGTAGAATACCTGCTCACTGAATCCAAACAGGCTTACAAAAATGCAGTGAAATTAGATAACAGTAATTGGGGTACACGCCGTAACTTAGATCGTGTTATTTCATTATTACCAGAAACTCCAACACCAGGTGTTGGCGAATCCGACTCACCTGGTCTTATTATGGGCAACATACCTGTAGGGCTACCTTAAAAAGCAATTATCAAAAAGCAAAACAATGCAAAAAATGATCAACTATTTCAAAAAAAATAAAGACTCTGCTCTGTTGAGCAGCGCTTTATTGTTATTGATTATTGCCATGTTCCACCCAACGGTACCAATTAAACATGATATTTATACATATTTATTAGTTGCCGATATATCCCAGAGTATGAATACGTCTGATATGAAAATTAATGGCAAAAAAACAACGCGTATTGCTTATACTCAAAAGCTTATGCGTGAAGTCATCTCTTCACTACCATGTGGCACTAAAGTCGGCATGTCTTTATTTGCTGGGGTTAGCACTGCTGCCCTATATCACCCGATAGAAGTCTGCGATAACTTTCATGCCATACAAGACACCATTGATCATTTGGATTGGCGAACTGCATGGTCAGGCAATAGCCGTATAAGTAAAAACCTTTATAGCATTTCTAGAATTATTCGCTCTTTTCCCGAACCAGCACAAGTCGTGTTATTCACTGATGGTGAAGAGGCCCCAAAATTGCATGTATTTAATACAACAGACTTAGCCGGTTTACAAGATGCTGATGATTGGCTCGTAGTTGGTATGGGAAGTCTTGAAGGCGCAGCCATTCCTAAACTAAGTGAAACAAATCAAGTGATTGGTTATTGGTCTAATGAGAGCTTTGCCTTACAACCAGGTATAGCACAAATTTCTGAGTCTAATATAGGCACAAGAAACGATAGCATTGCTTTTAGTGAACATGACCGCTACATTTCAAAACTAGATGAAGCTTATTTAAAAGAGATCAGTTCGGAAGTCGGTGCGCTATATGTCCGTGGTGACAACATTCATAAGGTGTTAGAGGCAATGAAAAAACAAAAACCTGCCCGCCGAGCTATTGCGCCTTTCAATATTGATTGGGTATTAGCTGGATTAGCCGGCCTATTATTGCTAGCTGCTTATTTCAGCAAACACCCATTCAAGCGTATGGCAGAAACATTAGGTTTACATAAAAAATCGTTAAGCAAACGTGCTAAAAATGAAGTCGAGATCTCTCACGATAACTACAGCAATTAATACAATTGTCGTAATTGTTAAGAGAAATAAAAACAATTAGCGATTTACAGAAATATTTTTGATAATTTTTAATAGCATTGCATCGGCCATCTCATTGACTATCTGGCACTTTCCCGCATTCTCATGACCACTACCTTCGTAGCTAAGACAAAGTTCGCCAATGTTAGTGTTGGAAGTCTTATTTAAAATAGACTCACCAATAGCAAACAATATATTCTGTTTATTAAAGCCCTTATTTGATGGATAAAAATATTATAGTCTGGAAATAAAACATAAATCATAAACCGATTAAACGTTGCCAAGACTGCAGTAAGCGTCGCGCAGAATAAAAAACACTCTTCAATAGCACTAATACAATTAACATGAATTTAATCTGCTACGGTACAGATTGCAAAGATAGCTGTAAAATTATAAAGCAACAAATGCTTGTGATTAGCCTTAACAAGCCCAATAGTACCCATGATGGGTTAAGATCAATATCTATCATTAAAAAAAACAACGCAAAAGAAAATAAAAGTAACAACATAAAGGTAAATAATCACATGGTAACGAACGACTGGCAAGCAAGCCTAAAAGTACAAGGCGCTAACTTCATCAACAATATAATTGTTGATTTTGGCAATGCAAGCGAAGAACTAGCTAATGTGTCTAAACAAAATACTTTATGTGATTTATCGCATCTTGCTTTATTAGCTGTTGAAGGTGAAGACGCTGTTAGTTTTCTGCAAGGCCAAGTGACTAATGATGTGAAATTACTAGAAGGCAGTAACGCGCACTTAACGGCGCACTGTAATCCTAAAGGTCGTGTACTAGCACTATTTTTGGCTTTTTCACTTAATGGCACTATTAATTTGCAATTCAATAAAATATTGTTAGCGCCTATCCTAAAGCGACTTAAAATGTACGTAATGCGTTCTAAAGTTGATATTAATGATTTGAGTGAAAGCATCCTTAAGTTTGGTATAAATGGTGCTGATGCCGAGCAAATACTTTCACCTTTATTTTCGTCATTACCAACTAAAAATTATGCACTAGTGTCATTGGATAATGTTGCTATTATTAAATTACCGAGCATTAATGGCCACACAAGGTTTGAGATTTTATCTGATGCAGAAACTGCGCCGGCATTATGGAATGCTATTAAAGAAAAATGTCAGCTAGTTGGCAAACCCTGCTGGGATTGGCTCGATATTCAATCAGGCATTCCAGACGTCACGCAAAACACACAAGAAAAATTCGTACCGCAAATGCTGAATTTAGATTTAATAAATGGTATTAACTTTAAAAAAGGCTGTTACACCGGGCAAGAGATTATTGCACGCACTCATTATTTAGGTAGCGTAAAACGCCGTACTTACCTAGCTAGCATTGCAAGCAACACCAGCCCCGAAACTGGTGACAAACTACTGGATAATAAACAAAATGATATTGGACAAATTGTTCGTGTTGCAGCAAATGCGAATAATGGCTTTGATGTACTGGCTGAAATGCGCATAGAAGCGAAAAATTCAGGTGATATATTTTGGCAAACATCAGCTTTGAGTTTTCAATCTTTACTTCTCCCAGCCTAGCTTTAGATGCATTCAAAACCTCTTCAAGCTTTTCTTTGTTCCCCAAAATATTCGAGGCTCTAGTTCTAGCCTGATCAAAAAATTTATTCCTTTCTATTTTTAACTGTGCCATCTTGTGTAAATATAATGGTTCTCA
>CAZJUK010000083.1:0-8553 GCA_964549145.1 uncultured Methylophilaceae bacterium | reverse complement strand
TGAGATGCTAAAGATTCAACCAACCTTTGGTGAGCTTCAGTAAACACTATGATCTCGCCGGTTTCGATGTCAAGTGCATTAATCAATTGCAACACACCAATAATTTCATTGTTATGATTTTTCATTGGCACAGTCAAAAATGACTGTGAGCGATAACCCATTTTCTTATCAAAATCGCGAGTACCAGAAAAATCAAACTCTTCTGTTTGGTAAGCATCTTCAATATTAATTGTTTTATCATTAATTACACTGCAGGCGGCCACCATATGATTATTTGGTTTACCATCTTCAAGAAAAATGGGGAAAGGAAGAAAAGGAATAGGTTTCCCCGTCGTTCCGCCCATTGATATGTTAAGACTTAAGGTGCGCATAATCTCAAATTTGAGTTTATTGTCATCGGTAACGGTATACAAAGTACCGCCATCGGCATTAGTTAGCTCCTTCGCACCAAGTAAAATAACTTCTAACAAACGATTATGATTAGGCTCTGAAGAAAGCGCTACGCCTATTTTATTCAAATGGTCTAATTGCTTTAACAATACCCTTTGTTTCATTCTGAGCGAAACTCCATTTTCACACCGTCAACATCAATCACATCATGATTTTTTAATACATGGCCTTGGGTAGATATTAATTGGTTGTTGATCAATGGTTGGTGATCACCTGACACGTGTGAAATAAAATAATTACCCTCTCTCTTGGTAATCACAGCCAGCTGCTGGCACTGGGTGCCAACTTTGACCATCGCTCTATTTAACAATATTTGATTGCCTACGCCCTCTCCATCTATAACCTCTAATCTCGGTATATTTTCTGTCGGCTTTATAGACTTTTCAATGAACGGCTTTGCTACCACCCTTTCTTCAACTAATAGTTTTTCGTCAGAATTTTCAGCATCAAACTCAGGAGCTGCAGGAGGATTTTCTGCCGGGACATCTTCTTCTGTTTGAATTGGGGTAGGAGATCTTTTTAGATCAGCTTGCTTTTGTACAATGCCTTCTGCTTCTGCATTAACTTCATTTGGGTTAATCATCATCGTATCTGCAAACCCACTATCTTCAGGCTTATTTACTTCTGGCAGGTTGATATATTTGAGCTCATACTTTCCTAGCCTAACCACATCATTAGCTTGCAGCAACTGTTTTTTAATAGGTGTATCATTGACCAGAGTACCATTCGTGCTGTTTAAATCCACTAAGGTAGAGCCTTCACCCACAGTGATAAGCTCAGCATGTTGACCGCTAATAGCAAGATTATCAATATGAATATCATTTGAAGATCTACGACCTATTGTCATTCTCTCTTTACTCAAAACAAATTCATTTAGCACATTACCGTCTAGTAAAAAAATAAGCTTCGCCATGATTCCCCTTAACGCCACGCCTACTAATTAATAAAACTTGAGATTTTTTCTTTATTAACTCACTCAAGGAAAGTTGTTTTTACACGTGCAATGACAATAGAAACATTGTCTCTTCCGCCTTGTTTATTTGCAAAGTTAATCAAACTTTTTGCAGCCAGATCAATATCACTTTCTTGCTCCAACAGTATTACGCGTATTTCTTCATCGGCTACCAAATCAGTCAGGCCATCAGAACAAAGCATATAAAGGTCGCCTACCAATGTATTAAACACGTTAACTTCCAAGTCTACCTTATTATCCGTTCCTAATGCACGCGTCACTAAATGACTGCTATTTGACTGTTTTGCCTCTTTTTCAGTGATCTCGCCTGCATTGATTTGTTCTTGTAGGAAGGAATGATCTTTGGTTAAGCGAGTAAGTTGCTTACCTCTTAAACGATACATGCGCGAATCGCCAACATGGCCCACAACGATTTTATTATTGGTAAAAAGTCCAGTGACTAAGGTTGTACCCATCCCTTCGCAATCTTCAATCTTTTGCGAGATGTCAAAAATATAATGATTCGCCTTACCTACAGCACTTTCTAAGCATTCAACTTTATTCTGTAATTTATACCGTTTTGCTATTGCCTCTTGATGCTGCAAAGACTCTGATAACTCTGCTGCCACTGTTAACAATGCAATATCACTCGCCACTTCACCTGACTTGTAACCGCCCATACCGTCAGCGAGCATAATGAGTCCAATGCGAAGGTCGCTAGCCACTGCATCTTCATTGCGCGCTCGAACTTTACCCACATCGGTAAGCCTAGCTACCTGAATGGCACTAGTTATACCCATCACATCCCTGCTTTGAAATACTATTTAACAAACTTGAATATTATTTTCTAAACTCTTGTGGCCTTGCTGTTGTAGCCAACTTATCTAGCACACCATTGATATATTTATGACCATCAGCACCGCCATAAATCTTTGCCAGCTCCACGCCTTCATTAATAATGACACGATATGGAATTGTTTGATCAAATAATAATTCATAAGATGAAATTCGTAAAATTGCATGCTCTACTGGGCTTAATTCACTTAGTTTTCTATCGATAATGCCGCTAATACTCTCATCCAGTTGCTCAATATTATCTGACACACCTTGCAACAAACTTTTGAAATAAGCTTCATCTGCTTTTACGTAATCTGGGTCGTCTTTCATATCTAGAAACACTTGCTTCAAATCACCATTATTGATCATGCCGCGATAAACCGCTTTTAAGACAATCTCTCTTGATTTGCGACGGTTACGACTTCGATTTGGCCTTTTCTTCGCCTTTGGTTCGTTTTGCCCATTTTGTGAAGTGGTCATAACTCTTGCACCAAGTTTGCAATTTCAATAGCTACTTGTGCTGCCTCTTTACCTTTAATAGCGACACGTGACATAGCTTGCTTGTTTGACTCTGTCGTTAAAATAGCATTTGCCACTGGCACACCAGTATTAAGTTGCACATCTGATACACCACGCGCAGACTCGTTTGAAACCACTTCGAAATGATAAGTTTCGCCACGTACAATCGCACCTAAAGCAACTAAAGCATCAAACCTTTTACTTTGCGCCATGTGTTGCAGAATAAGCGGCGACTCTAACGCCCCCGGCACTGTGGCAACAGTGATATCTTCTGCCTGCACACCTAAATTAACTAATTCGGTTGTGCAAGCTTTTAACAATTCTTCACCGATATTGCTATTAAAGCGAGAAAGCACAATCCCTATCCTCTTGCTTGTTCCATCTAAATTAATGGGTATTTTTTCCAAAACATTCTCTCGCTTAAAAAAGCGCTTATTTTACGCTATTTTTGATGTATGTAATTTGTAATGCTTAATCCAACCTCAAATAAGGTCTAACTGAAAAATGCCCATGCTTTTTGTGCTGTACTCCAAATACCAAAAGTAATTGGAATAATAACCGCTGCCCAGGCAAACAAAACCATTACAGACCGCCCATTGTTATGAGCTGTTGAGTTTGTTGTAACTTTAGCCGCCTTTTCATGACCAACGCTGCGCACTTCCTCCAGTTCAGCATCACTCATATAATATTGTTCAGCCACTGGCTTAATTAACAAGTTTGCAATAAAGCCTATGACTAGCATGCCTGCCAAAATAAGATAAATTGGTGCATAAATCTCATTAAAAGGTACATTAGCTTCTAGCCTAGTATCGTGCAAATAATTCACTACCACAGGACCGATAATACCTGCAGTTGACCATGCGGTTAACAAGCGTCCGTGTATTGCACCCACAAACTGGGTGCCAAACATATCAGCCAAGTAAGCAGGAATAGTCGCAAAACCGCCACCATACATTGAGGAAACAATACAGAAGCATGCAACAAATAAAGCGAGTGATTTTTGCTCAGCCGCATAAGTGGCAGTGCAATATAAAATCGCGCCTAAAACAAAGAAAATATAATACGTGCGTTTTCGACCTAATTTATCTGAAGAACTAGCCCAACCGATTCGCCCAAAAATATTAAATACTGAAATCAAACCAACAAAACCTGCACCAACAGCCGCAGCCGCTTTAATTAAATCAGGATTATTTTTAAGATCTGCAAAACCCATACCTGGCTGACCGACTAGCGCACCTGCAAATGTTTCTTGCAACATGGGCGAAGCTGCACCGAGAATACCAATGCAAGCAGAAACGTTCATACACAATACTATCCAAATCAACCAAAACTGCGGTGTTTTATGTGCTTTATCTAAATGTACGTGGCGTGTGGCAATCATTGTATTTTTCTTTGTTTCAGCGGGGGTCCAATTAGCCGGTTTCCATCCTGTCGCTGGGATACGATAACCCAATGAGCCTGCCAACATAAAAACAATATAAATCAATCCGAGCACAACAAATGTTTGCCATACACCAACACTTGTGGACGTTGCAAAAGATGCCATGAGCTTAGTTGCAATTGGTGAACCAATCATTGCCCCACCGCCGAAACCCATAATTGCCATCCCTGTTGCCATGCCTCGGCGATCTGGAAACCATTTTATTAAGGTAGAAACTGGAGAAATATAGCCTAAACCTAAACCAATGCCGCCAATCACACCGCTACCTAACCATAGCAGCCAAAGCTGATGCACATAAATACCATATGCAGAAATTAATAAACCACCGCCCCATAATATAGCAGCAGCCACTCCGGCTTTACGTGGGCCTTCACGTTCTAGCCAGCCACCAAAAAGGGCTGCTGACAAACCTAACAACACAAAAAACAAGGTGTACATCCAACCCAAATCAAATTGCGTCCAATTACAATCTGTTGCAAAAAGTGCTTTAGCTGTACCCACTAACTTATCGCCAAATGAGGTCGCACCTGCTGCACAAGCCGCTACAGGTTGTCCATTGGTATCCATTACTGCATTGCCAAGCGGTTTCCAAAAAACACTAAATCCGTATGCCATACCAATCGACAAATGAACTGCAAGTGCTGCCGGTGGCACTAACCACCGATTAAAACTCTCACCTGCTATAGTGTTCTCTTTTGCTAAAAAACTTGCCATCCAGATTCGCTCCTTGATTCAATTTATTTTAATTAGACGAAAAAATTAAGTTACATCATGTTACAAACTGAGAAAAATGGCAATTATCTTAACAAAGAGAGCAATAATAAAACTTTATGTTTTGTCATAAAATTGACATAACAATGTCACATAATAATTCTGTCATCGTTGATTTTATTTAGGATAGCAATGCCAGCAAACATTTTGATTATTGAAGATGAGCCTGCAATTCAAGAGCTACTTGCACTCAATATTATTCAAGCAGGCCATACCCCCATTCGCGCGATTAGCGTTGAATTAGCAGAAGAGCTTTTACGGACTACAATTCCAGATTTAATCTTATTAGACTGGATGCTGCCAGGGATGAGTGGGATTGATTATGCCCGAAAACTAAAATCAGACCCACTGACTAAATCCATTCCTATTATTATGCTGACCGCACGAAGTGACGAAGCCGACAAGGTGCGTGGATTAGAGCTGGGTGCAGATGATTATATTACTAAGCCGTTTAGCCCTCGTGAATTAAATGCGCGCATTAAAGCTGTATTACGCCGCCGTGCGCCAGAGATGACTGACGACCCGATTCAAGTCCAAGGTTTACTGCTTGACCCTTCCACGCACCGTGTAACAGGCAATGGTGTTCATGTTGTCTTAGGTCCTACTGAGTTCAGACTCTTGCATTTCTTTATGAGCAATGCAGAACGGGTACATTCTCGTAGTCAATTGTTAGATAAAGTGTGGGGTGACCGTGTATTTGTTGAAGATAGAACGGTTGATGTACACATTCGCCGTTTACGTAATTCACTGACAGAAAGCGGCCACGAAGAACTTATCCAAACCGTCAGAGGTTCTGGCTATCGTTTTTCTGCACAGTAATATTACTGACGTACAATAAAGATTGATTCAATATTTTATTCTATTATATTTGAATAAAATTACGTTCAGCCCTTTCAAAACCCCTATAATATCTGCACCTGATATGCGGTAAAAAAATGTGCAAGACATTCGGTTGAAATTGCTTTGGTTAGGAATATCACTCACAATATTCTGTGGCGTGATTGCTTTAGCTATTAGTCTTACAATTGCACTGACATTCGCCATTGCCGTTATTTTGGTCTATTTAATCGCACAAACTTATTGGGCTTATAGACTGCAAACTTGGCTAGCCAACCCAACCATTGACACCCTGCCTGAAGGAAATAATCATTGGGAAGAAATATTCTTAGCAATTTATCAAATTAAGCGTGAGCATGCCTACATAGAAAAAGAACTCACTGACACGTTAGATAACTTCAGACACACAATGAATACTTTACCTGACGGCATTGTTGTACTTAATCAACGTAATGAAATTAATTGGTGTAACCCGCCAGCAGAAATGCAGTTTGGTTTGGATTTAAGCAAAGACATTAATCAGCCGGTACATAACTTTATTCGTTATGCGTTATTTATCGAATATTTGCACCAAACAAATCACTCAGAAACTATCCAACTAAAATCTTTACGTCATGCTGAAATGACATTACAAATTCAACTGATTCCTTTTGGTATTGATCAAAAGCTATTAATTAGCAGAGATATTACTGCCAGTGAAAAAAATGACATCATGCGACGCGACTTTATTGCTAATGTATCGCATGAGTTACGCACACCACTCACCGTGGTAGGTGGCTTCTTAGAAACACTGTCTGATACAAAAGGCAGTGTGCCAGAAAGCATTCAACGGTATTTCGATATCATGATGGATCAAACTAGTCGCATGCGTCTTATTGTTGAAGACCTTCTCACGCTCTCGCGCATAGAAAGTAATACGGAACCACCAAAAAATAAGGTAATTAAAATGCCAGCATTGCTTAAAATGATGCTGAATAATGCAAATGCACTAAGCAACGGCAAACATAAAATACATTTGACCGCCGAAAAAAATCTGAACATTACTGGCAATCAAGACGAATTACTTAGTGCATTTACAAATTTAGTGACTAACGCTATTCGCTACACGCCGGAAGGTGGCAATGTATCCATTGACTGGCAAGCATACAAAGGTGAGGCCGTATTTAGCGTGCTTGATACAGGCATAGGTATTGAGCAACATCATATAGATAGACTAACCGAACGCTTTTATCGCGTAGATCATGGCCGCAGCAGAAATACCGGTGGCACAGGCCTAGGGTTAGCCATTGTGAAGCACATTGTGCAACACCATAAAGCTAAGTTAGAAATCGTTAGCGACATAGGCATTGGTAGTACTTTTAGCATTCTCATCCCATCATCGCGGGTCGTAAGAAAAGAAATAATAGATAAACAACCAGATAAACCTTTTGCCAAAAATATTCCAAAGAAAAACACCAAAACACAGAAGCCTAGCAAACAGATCACTGCCTCAAAAAGTAATGATAAAAATCATTAGCATTATACTGCTTAGCAGCTTGCTATATGCCTGCGTGGTTATTGAGCCCTTTAATAATAAGTCCGTACCCGAACGAAGCGATAGCCATAATATAAGCCAACTAGGCAAGGGTGATTTCGATCGAATGGCTGATGTTGAGCTGGCACAAAACACACAAAGCTTACGTACTCTTATGCTTAAGTTATATAAGCGCAATCCTAGAGAACTTGCAAAAAGCACCTCAGGCCCTGCTAGAAAAATGGTAGATTGGGTTTTTGATGGTGAATTGCGCCATCATTGGCAATTTGATGCAATTAATAACAAACAAGATACAGAAGCTATTTTTTTAGCATTTGATAAGCAATACTCTAATGATCGTGTCTTACCATTTATTGTTGGATTAAAAACCATGTTGAATAAAGCACACGGTAATAAAAAAGAGTTTTTTATTACCGATAATCTAGATCCCCAACGGCTTTATAATGTGGCACGTAATGTTGAAATTGCCGCCTGGAAACTATCTAATAGCAAAGATGAGCATGGGAACTTGTATTTACTCACCAATGAAATCAGCAACTCAGGACATAACTTAAGTTTTGAACGTGAATTTGGGAAAATAATTGGCCGAACCGACCTGTATGCGATTACTTTAGCAGAGAAGTCTCAGCGGCTAATTTCTCGCGTAATGCAAAACTTAGCCACTGCGGTGTTTTTACCGTTCTAATTTTTAGAGGTCAATTCCTTTAAGTAAATTTAGAAGCTCTGTTTGCGCCTTTTTGTGAATAGTTAAAACTGCTTTATCACTTTGTTGAATAACATTACTTTTTTGCTCAAATAAACGATGGTCCGTGAACGCTGAATATACAATTGCTGAGATGATAATTGCCAATAAAAATGGCAACTTTATTGAAGAATTCCCCACTTCTTTCCTTTAAATTAATAACTACAAATGAAACGGCAAAATTAATGATTACGCGCAATATATCAGAATTTTTATCATGGAAAAATATAATTAATATAATTTAACAAAAGTTAAATATTTGTTGTGTAAATAATGAAAAACAATGAGTTAGAACACTAATTTAAGGTAATTTTGTCATTCACAGAAGATTAAGCTGCTCGTGATAAAAACACGAAACTATCGAGTTTAATGCCCTAAAAAAGAGAAATTAGTTAACACACCCAGAAATAGAATATGATTCATTACATTATCTGAAGCGTTTGTTCTATTCACAAACTGATTTTGATAGC
>CAZJUK010000082.1:0-8561 GCA_964549145.1 uncultured Methylophilaceae bacterium | reverse complement strand
ACTTCAATCATGCCCATTAGTGTTTAAATATTATCGGTAGAACACATCATTCGTTCAAGCGCCAATCTCTAAAAATAAAGTGGCCAGCCAGTTTGATTTTATAGTGGCAACCCTGCCGCTTCCCATTCAGTCAGGCCACCCTTGAAGAGATATACTTTTGTGACACCTGCGCTATATAAGAATTGCACAACAGGCATAGGGAACAGCCCTTTCATCGGCAGCAGGATAACTGGCTTTGAGACATCTTCTAATTTAGCTGTTGCATCAATAAAAGTAATACCGGGCATATTCACAGCACCTGGGATATGGCTTCTTTCAAATGCAACCTTTGCTGCAAGGTCAATCAAGACTGCTTGTTGCTGTTCGATAAGCTCAAAAGCTTGCTCAGCTTTAATCTCAACGGCTTCACCACCATAAAATTTATTCAACTTTTTAACAGAAAAAAAAATGATTAAGCTAACTAAGATCAAACCTGCCCACCAATAGTTAGTGATTAGTTCTAAAAAACTGCTCATTTCCACCCTTTTGTCTTTTTAATTAAAGAAGCTTCGTTATCATTATTCATTTAATTTACAAATCTATTACTTTTAAAGTTGTAAAGAAGCCGAATCAATTATAGTCGAGAAGAGAGTGCGTGTTGAAATGAATTAATCTAGCATCGTCAATTCGAAAATAAATTCTTTCAAAGCTTTAAAACGTCTCTTTAACAACGAGTCTTTAAAACCGCAATAGTAAAGTCTAGTCACATATGCTTTGTAACTTTGCTATATGCAGCGAGTAGTTGTTGGTGCATTTTACAGCTTTCCATATTAGGGCCTAAGTTTTTTAAACCAAAATATTGTGTTTGTTGACTCAGTAAGCTGCTTGCTTGCTGTAATGTTTCTGCGCCATACATTAGCGTTAGGTTGTTTTTAAACAGTGTCACATCACCATGTTCTAAATCTTCTTTAATTTGCACAAGGTTAGCAATGCAGCGATATACCCGTGCACGAGCGGCTGGCAACTCGTTATAGCTAGCAAGCCACGCACAGCCATCTAAAATATGATCAACCTTACCAGCAGCTAAAGCAGCAAGTGTTTTTAGCTCACCTACGCGCAGATCAACCCAAGCACCATCATCAGGGCATAAGCCGATCAACATGGTCACTGTAGCTTCCTCAGCCAACTCTAAATCGATCAACGTTGCGTATAAGTCAGTAGATTCGCTTGTGGTTAAGTCTTGCAGGCGTAAAGCAAATGGTCGTACGATATTACCGATACTATTATTTAGCCACTCTAGTTCTTCTACAGGGTAAATTTCACTCATTCCTGGTACAAAAACACGGCAAGCGTACACCCCTAAATGAGTAAAGTCAGCGATGTATAGGTCATAGCCGCTAGTGTGAATAGCGTTAACACACCAATTGTAATCATCTTTTGTTGTTTCGCTAAAATTCCAATCAACAAAATCATAATCCGGGGTGTTGCGTAAAAAGTCCCAGCTTAAGGTACCACTAGAATCGACAAAATGGATTTCTAGGTTTTGTGAGTCAGCAACTTCATCCATATCGAAGCTTGGGGCAATAAAGCCATGTAAACCGCCAAGAGCACGACCTTGTAACAACTCTGTAAGTGATCGCTCTAAAGCGACCTCAAAGCGTGGGTGTGCACCAAAACTAGCAAAACAGCCTTGATCTTCTGGATGTAATAGCGTGACATTCATTACAGGGTATTGCCCACCGAGTGAAGCATCTTTTACCAATATGCCATACCCTGCATCACGCAACTGTTTAATACCAGCAGCAATGCGCGGATAACAGCTAATTACTGTTTCAGGCACATCTGGCAAGCAAATACCTTCGGCAATAATTTTATTTTTAATGTGTCGCTCATAAATTTCAGCCAAGGCTTGAGTCCGAGCTTCCATTAGAGTGTTGCCAGCACTCATGCCATTGCTGACATACAAATTGCCAATGAGATTAACTGGAAAATAGACCGTCTCATCATCACGTAAGCGAGTATATGGAATTGCACAAATTCCACGTGCTTTATTACCAGAGTTTAGATCAATAAGTTTGCTAGCAACGGCGGTATTTTCTGGATTATAAAAATTTTGTAGCTCAGGCGTTAATATGCCAATCGGCCATACATCACCTGCAAGGGGAAACCATTTTTCGTTTGGGTAATGCACAAAGTTAGCTTTGGCGATGGTTTCACCAAGATAATAGTCTGTCCAAAAATAATTAGTGCTTAGCCGCTCAAAATATTCGCCTAATGCACTGGCACGTGCTGCGAGTTGTGTTGCTCCTTTGCCATTTGTAAATAAGCGCGTGCAATCACGATTAATAATATGCACAGACCAAACACCTTCGACTTCATTCAGCCATGACTTTTCTTCAACATGAATATCTAGTGCCTTTAAATTGGATTGCAAGGTGCTAATAGACGATTCTAAAGATGCATCTTTGCTAGGGATAAAGGTTTCATTGCCGGTGTTGATAGTCATGAAAAGCAGCTCTAAATTAGAAAGCAGACAGCATAACATGCTGGTTATATAAGCTTATTTTTCAGCTCTAAAAGAGGGAAGTAACACTATCTAGCAAGCGACAATCCTATTCGCAATTGAGTATCACTATCCCGGTTATAGTCGAGTAAAGTTTCACCGTAGCCGCCCATTAACTGTAAATGTAAGAAGCTACCAGTTCGACCAAACAACTTATCACTGACAGGATATGAAAAATCTAACTGCCCAAAGGCGTAGCCATCAGTCCCTTGGCGATACAAGGCAGTTAAAATACCTTTATCTTCTTTACCATAGCGCGCCATCCAATCTGCATTCCCACGGAAGTGATGTATATCTCGGTTATCTTCTTTTTCTATATAATGATAGATTCTAGGCATTAAGGTTAGTTTACTACCACTTGCAAAATCTATATTCCAAAATGGTTGCACGAATGCAATATTTAAGGAACGCGAATCTTCTTCATCACGACCATTTGATTCATGTTCAAGCCCAAATTTCCAACTATTAGGATTGTATCCATTACCACTCTCTGCCCAGTTATAATATAAGCTAGGACGGTAGCTAGTATCTTCAAATGGGCTAGAGTCGCCACCAAGGTCCCATATACTGGTTTGAGTATAAGCAAAATAAAGATTGCTAGCAAAAGGAACAAACTTAGCTACAGTGGCTTCTGGGTCAAATGGACGATACTTAAAACTAATTTGAAATCTTGCATCAAAACTTCTTTGTTGATTAGACCCAAATAAAAAATATAAAGGCTCATTCGCAGTAATTGTTGGGTCTTCTTCAGGTGATGGAATAACAACTCTAGTAGTTATTGGCATATCAAAAACTGTGTTGTTAGCTTGATTATTATTTGCAACCGTAATTTGTTCTTTCTCTATAGGCGCAATATACGCATTTCCTTTTGCTAACATTAATAAACGATTAGAGTTTTTAAGGTCAAGTTCAACCCTAATAACGCCGACAAAATCAGCATTTGATACCCCCTGATATAGTCGTACTGCTGTTTCTTTTTGCTCAGAGTCAACTAAAGTCAGCAACACTTGTTCGTTATTAATACTGCCAGCTAGATTTAATGATATTGCACTTGGCCATTCACTTGAATAGTTTGGCTTAACCACATGAATTAAAAGATTTTTACCTGAGTTTATGATTTCATTTTTGCTTGCAATTAACCATTGATTATTCGCGAATGATAATGAGGGTATTAGCATTAAAAAAATAAAAATAAAAATAAAAATAAATTTAGATAGAACTAAAATAATGTTTCCTTTTCAAATTGATTTGATAAGCTTTCAATTAAGACTAAAATAGAAACTAATTGATTCAAATGCTAGCATCACAAATTTATTTCTGTAAGCAAATAGCGCTGATGGCGACCAACTAGCAGAACAATAACTAATTTTATCATAGCCTGCGGAGCGATTTACCATGAACGAACTGTCATCTTTTGCTTATAACGTCATAGAGTTTTCTGTATATTTATTCATTTTTGTTTTAGGACTATTGTTTGTGGCAGTCATTGCGATGTATTTATTTGACCGCTTTCAGACTAAAAGCACTTTACGTCGCAACTACCCGGTACTAGCAAGGTTTCGATATTTGTTTGAACATATGGGTGAATTCTTTAGACAATACTTTTTTGCCCAAGACCGGGAAGAAATGCCATTTAACCGCGCAGAACGTTCTTGGGTCTATCGCGCAGCTAAAGACATCGATAGCACCGTCGCTTTTGGTTCGTCTCGCGTACTCACTCATCCAGGTACTATATTTTTTGTTAACTGTCCTTTTCCAACGCTCTCTGAAGATGCGGTTGAGGCCGCTGCTGTCACGGTTGGGCCATATTGTGAGCAGCCTTACATAACAAAATCCTTATATAATATTTCTGGCATGAGTTACGGCGCTATTTCTATCCCTGCAGTGCTCGCTTTATCAAAAGGGGCAAAAATGGCAGGTGTTTGGATGAATACTGGCGAAGGTGGTTTGTCACCCTATCATCTTGAAGGTGGTGCAGATATAGTGTTTCAAATAGGCACTGCAAAATTTGGTGTGCGTAAAAAAGAAGGTGGCTTTGATGAGGCAAAGCTCAAAGAAGTGTCAAATAACTCACAAGTTAAAATGTTTGAGCTCAAGCTAAGCCAAGGGGCGAAGCCAGGGAAAGGCGGCATTTTACCAGGCGCAAAAGTCAATGCAGAAATAGCTGCTATTCGTGGACTTGAAATAGGTAAAGATGCTATTAGTCCTAATCGCCACCCTGAAATCAACAATGTTGAAGATTTGCTAGACATGATTAATTATGTACGCGATATAACAGGAAAGCCTGTTGGATTTAAGGCCGTAGTCGGCGCTGTTGGGTTCTTTGATAATTTATTTGAGGCTATCAACAAACGTGGTATTGAGAGTGCTCCAGACTTTATTACAATAGATAGTTCTGACGGTGGTACTGGCGCTGCGCCAATGAGTTTGATAGACAACATGGGTGTGCCACTTAAAGAAAGCCTTCCATTAGTAGTTGATAAACTGGTTGCTTATGGTTTAAAAGAAAGAATTAAAGTTTGCGCTAGTGGTAAATTAATTAACCCATCTGAAGCCACATGGGCGTTTTGTGCCGGTGCTGATTTTGTAAATTCAGCCCGTGGGTTTATGTTTGCCCTTGGTTGTATTCAAGCATTGCAATGTAATAAAAATACTTGCCCTACTGGTATTACAACGCACAATAAAAAACTACAATATGGTTTGAATCCGGAAGATAAAGCGATTCGAGTAATGAACTACGCAAAAAATATGCATAAAGAGATTGGCGTTTTAGCTCACGCTTGTGGTGTTACTGAACCAAGACAGTTAAAAAGAAAACATGCTCGCATCGTATTGGATAATGGAAAATCTATGAGCATGTCAGATGTTTACCCTGATGTTGCAGTCTTAAACAATATTCATGAAGCTTAAATAACGCCTCTAATAGTTCTATGTAAAGATAAAACATTAAAATTAACTACTCCGAAGGATAAAGACAATGGAAACATCATCCATCAAAGCATCACAAGTAAAAATGAATGCATCAGATTTGTTTGTTAAGGCACTTGAAAATGAAGGTGTTGAAATTATCTACGGTGTTCCTGGTGAAGAAAATTTAGATTTTCTAGAAGCAATGCGTAAATCTAGTATTAAACTTATTTTAACTCGCCACGAACAAGGCGCTGCGTTTATGGCGGCGACCTATGGGCGGCTTACTGGTAAGCCAGGCGTTTGTTTAGCCACCTTAGGCCCTGGTGCAACGAATTTTGTTACGGGTGCGGCTTATGCACAGTTAGGCGGTTTTCCGCTTGTAATGATTACTGGCCAAAAACCAATTAAACATAGTAAGCAAGGTCAGTTCCAAATTATTGACGTTGTTAGCATGATGAAGCCAATTACAAAGTACGCTAAACAAATTGTCAATGTAGATATGATTCCATCGATGGTGCGAGAAGCTTTTCGACTCGTAATTGAGGAGCGCCCAGGGGCAGCACTCTTAGAGTTACCTGAAGATATTGCAGCAGAGGCAGTTGAAGACGATACCACACCTATTTTCAATATTAGTAAGCGCCGCTATGCACACGCCGATCGCGATATCTTAGATATTGCGGCAACGATGATTAAAGAAGCTAAACATCCTTTATTAATGATAGGTGCTGGTGCAAATCGGGCACGTATTTGGGATGCATTATCAGACTTTGTAGAACGAACAGATA
Organism: uncultured Methylophilaceae bacterium; assembly: GCA_964549145.1. Classification (GTDB taxonomy): domain Bacteria; phylum Pseudomonadota; class Gammaproteobacteria; order Burkholderiales; family Methylophilaceae. The sequence continues at coordinate 2,324 of CAZJUK010000082.1, read as the reverse complement.
TTCCTTTCGCAACAACCCAAATGGGAAAAGGTGTTGTAAACGGTCACAGTGATAAGTATCTTGGTACCGCAGCATTATCTGATGGTGATTATGTACACTGCGCAATAGACCGTGCAGATTTAATTATTAATGTTGGCCATGATGTGGTTGAAAAGCCACCATTTTTTATGGTACATGGTGGTACTAAAGTGATTCATGTCAATTTCAAATCAGCGCAAGTCGATAATGTTTATTTTCCTCAATTAGAAGTGGTGGGTGATATAGCCACTTCGATTCAACGTATTGCTAATCGGGTAGAAAAAACTGAAAGTCACGATTTTTCATACTTTATGAAAGTACGCAAACATGTAATAGAGCACATTGAAGAAGGTAAAGATGATGTTAGCTTTCCAATGAAGCCACAACGTTTTGTAGCTGATGTAAGAAAATCCATGCCGAATGATGGCATTATCGCACTTGATAATGGTATGTATAAAGTTTGGTTTGCACGTAATTACCGTACCTGGTGCCCCAATACAGTTTTGCTAGATAATGCACTTGCTACAATGGGGGCTGGCTTACCATCTGCTATGGAAGCGGCGCGCTTATACCCAGAGCGTAAAGTAATGGCTATTTGTGGCGATGGTGGTTTTATGATGAACAGTCAGGAGATGGAAACCGCTGTACGTTTAAAACTTAATTTAATCGTATTAATTCTTAACGATAATTCATTCGCTATGATTCGATGGAAGCAGCATGCAATGGGCTTTGAAGATTTTGGGCTTGAATTTAACAATCCAGACTTTGTCATGTATGCCAATAGCTATGGTGCGACCGGCCATCGTGTTGAAAGTACTGAAAGTTTTGTGCCACTGATTAATCAGTGCTTTGACGATGGTGGCGTACATCTTATTGAGCTGCCTGTTGATTACTCGGAGAATAACAAAGTGCTGATTGATGAACTTAAAGAAAGAGTTTGTGTGATATGAGTAATGCCAATGGAAAACCCTCACACACATTAGAAGTTACCTCACCTTTTGACGGAACGTTAATTGAAACCATTCAATTACAAAGTAAAGAAGATGCCGAAGTCATGCTAGATAATGCATATGCATTATTTAAAGATAAGCAAGCTTGGCTAGAACATCATCAACGTTCATTCATATTAAAAAAACTGGCTGCTTTAGTTGAAACGGAGGCTGAAGACTTTTCTGTTTTAATTGCCAAAGAAGGTGGAAAACCCATATCAGATGCCCGTGTTGAGGTAGCACGTGCTATTGATGGCATCCATTTAGCCAACAAAGAACTTAGCCATGTAATGCGTGGTGAAGAAATTCCAATGGGTTATACAGCAGCCTCTGAAGGCAGAACGGCACATACCAATTACGAGCCAATTGGTGTCGTAGTCGCCGTCAGTGCATTCAATCACCCACTTAATCTGATTGTACATCAAGTTGTGCCCGCTATTGCAGTAGGATGCCCGGTGATTGTAAAGCCAGCCGCAACCACACCGCTTAGCTGCGTACGATTTATTGAGCTTGTTCATTTGGCTGGCTTATCCAAAAACTGGTGTCAAATTTGTATTTGCGATAGAGAAGTGGCGGAAGTATTAGTGACAAGTGACAAGATTAGTTTTTTTAGTTTTATTGGCTCAGCAAAAGTGGGATGGTCGCTAAAAAGCAAACTTGCGCCAGGCGTCAGGTGTGCACTAGAGCATGGGGGTGTAGCTCCTGCAATCGTTGATCAATCTGCAGACTTAAAAAAAACAATACCATCCTTGCTTAAAGGTGGGTTTTACCATGCAGGCCAAGTCTGCGTTTCTACCCAGCGTATTTTCGTCCATGAATCTATAGTTGATATTTTAGCAAAAAAACTCACAGAGGGCGCTAAAAAACTGTCTGTGGGTGATCCAATAATAGATAATACAGAGGTTGGGCCTTTAATTCTTCCACGTGAAGTTGATCGTGTAGATAGCTGGGTGCAAGAAGCAATAGCAAAAGGTGCAACATTACTTTGTGGCGGCAAAAAGTTAAGCGATACAACTTACTCACCAACTGTTTTATTAAATCCGCCCCCTAATGCCAAAGTGTCGACAATGGAAATATTTGGGCCAGTAACATGCATCTATGATTATCAAAAGCTTGAAGACGCGATTGAAGCCGCCAACAGTTTAAATACTGCTTTTCAAGCAGCGGTATATACCAGTGATTTAAGTCTGGCAAATACATGTATTAAAATGCTAGATGCAACAGCTGTAATGGTCAATGACCACACCGCCTTTCGCGTTGACTGGATGCCTTTTGCCGGTCACCGCACTTCGGGTTTGGGTATTGGCGGCATTCCAC
>CAZJUK010000081.1:0-8626 GCA_964549145.1 uncultured Methylophilaceae bacterium | reverse complement strand
TTTGGATTGTTACTTTATATTTGGAGTTTCTTCGTAAAAGATAAAGGGCCTGTCTTAGAATGATTGAGATGCAATAAAATAAAAAAAGAAGGGCCTTAATTCTTCTTTTTTTATTTGCATATTGTGAAAAAGTGGAACGTGATTGAACAATAGTAGAGTTGCTTCAAATAAAGAAGATCTTCCAGGTGATTTTGCCCTATGGATTTTTATTTTTTCTGAAATGTTGGTGTTTGGGGTGCTGTTTGTCGCCTATGCATTTGCGAGAGCGGGCAATGTTGAATTGTTTAATGCATCGCAACTTACATTAAACCGTACCTATGGGGCGCTTAATACCGTGATGCTCATCACCAGTAGTTATTTTGTGGTGAGGGCGGTAGATGCGATCAAACGAGGCTTTGTTAAACGGTGTGAGTACTGGTTAATCGGTGCGATTTTGCTTGGTGCTGTATTTGTTGGCATTAAGGTAGTTGAATTTAATGCAAAGTTTGCTGCTGGAATCACTATGAGCACCAATTATTTTTACATGTTTTATTTATCGCTTACTTTTTTTCATTTTATGCATGTGCTGATGGGCATGGTCATTATTGCTTGTATTATCGTTAAAGCAAAACGTGGTGCATACAGTGCACATAATTATGTCGGTGTAGAAACTGGTGCTTCTTTTTGGCATATGGTTGATTTTTTATGGATTATTTTATTTCCACTTATTTACATTATTCATTAAACAAATATGCAAGAAGCTAAAACACAATCGACATCTTTTTTTACCGCTATTTGGGTGGTTTTAGTGATGTTGACCTTGATGATGCTGTATGTGGATGCAACAAATATATCTGGTAAACGCGTGATGCTCGTGGTGTTATTCATCGCGATGATTAAGGGCCAACTGATCACCAATTATTTTATGGGCTTAAGTAAGGCTAGACTGCTTTGGCGCGGCATTATGTTTTTTTATTTTGTAATCGTTGGTGGGTTAATCGCCTTAGCTTACTTAAATGATAACCACTTATAAGTAATACTGGAAATACGATGGGAAAATTACCTTTTTACCAATCACAAGGCAGCGAAGTTGAGCTGTTTGAACGTGCTTGGAAGAACAACATGCCATTACTTATTAAGGGCCCCACTGGCTGTGGAAAAACACGCTTTGTCGCACATATGGCCGCTCAGCTTAAGTTGCCGCTTCACACCGTTGCCTGCCATGACGACCTCACGGCGGCGGACTTGGTTGGGCGCCATTTAATTGTTGATGGGCAAACTGAATGGGCCGATGGCCCTTTGACACGCGCAGTGCGTGAAGGTGGAATTTGTTACCTTGATGAAGTGGTAGAGGCACGTAAAGATACAACGGTTGTATTACACCCATTAGCCGATGACCGGCGTATATTACCAATTGATCGCACTGGTGAAGTGCTCGCTGCACCACCATCTTTCATGCTGGTTGTTTCGTATAACCCTGGTTACCAGAATTTTCTTAAAGGGATGAAACCCTCCACAAGACAACGCTTCATTTCATTGATGTTTGACTTCCCTATTGCCGCACAAGAAGAAGCTATTCTTGTTGGTGAGACGGGTATTGATGAAATGCTTGCAATACAACTTGTATCGATCGCGAATGCATTTCGTGCTTTGCGTGACCATGATTTAGAAGAAGTTGCAAGTACACGCTTGCTGGTCTATGCAGCCACACTCATTAAGGATGGTTGTGACCCAACACTCGCATGCGGTGCGGCATTAGTAGAGACGTTGACTGATGACCCTGAAACGGCTGTGGCGCTACGTGAAGTAATTAATGCAACTTTTGGTGGTTAAATGGAAGAATACGTTGGTGGGCTCTGGCATAAGTTGGTCACACGTGTTGCCAACAAACCGCACGAAGAGGCTGCTGTTAGCTTGGATGAAATCAGCAAAGTGGCAGCAATTTTTTTCCGCGCATTAGGAGGTGATCCGGGTCTAAATCTTTCAGCAGCCCCTCCAACGCGACACGGTGCACGTCGCGGCTGGAAAGAGCGTATTGCCAGTAGCGGTGAGCGTATCGAATTATCTTGGCGAGATGGCGAAACTTTACGCTTGCCAGAAAAAATATCACTATTTCCCGAGAGGAGCCTTAATCGCGATATGTATTTGTGGTTAGTTGCGCTTTCAGCGGCTAATGTTGATCATAATTTACCTTGGGTTTTGCGAAACCAAGCAGCTACCCAAGTAACGCTTACTCATTTCCCTGGTTTAGCCTCCAAATACTATCGACTAGTCAATGCGTTATTGCCTCTGCGACCCTTGCCAGAAAAGCTTCCAGTTGCTGAAGCGGCGCAAGAGGCTGCTATCCGCCAAGCGCTATTAAAGCCAGGTTCTGTCCAAAGGTTACCTCTATCAAAAAAACCATTTCGCCCAGTGCCACTATGGATGCATCCAAGTCCTTCTGCGAGTAAAGAAAATGTAGTCACCACCAATGATGGGGCGCCGGAAAGTACGCAATCAGAGGATAAAAAAACGAAGAAGAGTCGCCGTAAGCATGCCGCTGAGCGCACTGAAATGCCAGATGGAAAAGACGGGTTTCTTGTTATGTTTCGCGCAGAAAGTGTATTTTCATGGACAGAGTACATTAATGTAAACCGGCCACAAGACGAAGAAGATGATATGGAAAATGCGGCACTGGCTGCTGAAGATATGGACAGCATGACGGTGGCGCGAGATAACGAGACGAGTGTTGCAAAATTGCGTTTTGATCTTGATCTACCACCTGCGGGTGAAGATGATACTCCGTTCGGTGAGGGTATATCATTGCCAGAGTGGGATTATAAAAAACAAATTTTACAACCTGATTACTGCCGTTTGCAAGAATATGTATCTCTGCAAGCACAGCCTTGCGAATTACCGCCTCACTTGCACCGAACTGCTAGACGCCTGCGAAGTCAATTTCAAGCACTTGCACCAACAAGAATTTGGCTTAAAGGGCAGCAAGATGGTGTGGAAATTGACCTTGATGCTTGGGTACGTAAAGAAGCTGACTTGCTCAGTGGTATGCATGCAGATGGTCGTGGCATGTATCGTGCACAGGTTAATCAGCAGCGTGACTTAGCATGCTTGCTATTGGCGGATTTGTCACTTTCTACCGATGCCTATGCTTCTGATAACGCACGTGTGATTGATGTGATTGCTGACAGCTTATTTTTGTTTTCCGAAGCACTTTCAGCAACTGGAGACCGCTTCGCTATGTATGGATTTTCTTCTCTCAGACGTGGCAATGTGCGCTTTAATCGTTTAAAAAGCTTTGATGAGCGCTACGATAATTTAGCAAAAGGACGCATTGCTGCGATTAAACCTGGTTACTATACGCGCATGGGCGCGGCGATACGACAGGCAACTACGTTGCTTAAGACACAGAAACAAAGCCAGCATTTATTGTTATTACTCACCGATGGCAAGCCCAATGATTTAGACCGCTATGAAGGACGTTATGGTATTGAAGATACCCGTATGGCGTTACACCAAGCGCGACAACAGGGCTTGCGGCCTTTCTGCGTTACTATCGATACTGAAGCTAATGAGTACCTGCCTCATCTGTTCGGTGCTGGTGGATACGCTGTTATAAGAAAACCAGAAGAGCTGCCAAAAGAACTGCCATTGCTATATGCCCAAATGACGCGATAGACAATGACTGCTTTGAAAGCAAGCAGATGTTGAGCCCAGTTTAATTAAATTCTAAATTTTTTGGTTGTTATGTAGAAATATTTTCTGAATCTTGTTTTGAGTCAAGAATGCAGTTTCACAATATGGTGATAGACAGTTTAGATAACTCAAACTTTTAGATTATTATGCGCATTCAAATGAATAAACCAAATCAAGTGAACACAAATAAACTAGCATTATTTAACCTTGGTTTTCGCCCATTCTTTTTAGGGGCATGTGTTTTTTCTATTGTTTCCATATCGTTATGGATGACTATCTACTTTTAAACTTTACACGTTGATACAGGCTTAACTTTCATATGCTATTACGAACTCATAAATAACAAACTCCCAGCACTATCTTCTGAAACACCTCCTTAATAATTTCCATAATGTTTTTAATGAATTTATTTAGATATCCTGTAGAAAAATAATTTATAAAATTGACTTAAATCAATTCTTTTTGCAGTGAGACTACGTAGGCTGGTGGAATCATTAATAGTTTATTAAAGCTTAATTATTGCTTTGATTGGTACTAAATCTACCATCATAAAAAGGGAGATAATCGTGAGTAACTTTAAAACTAAGGTGCTAGTGAGTTTGTTTAGTTCCGTACTGGCGCTATCTGCATGTGATCGACCAGATAAAAATATAATATCAGTAAGTGAAGATGACGAAGCAAGTCAGGGAAGTAACTTACCAGTGATAGAGGCGGTATTAACACATGCCCCAAATGTACCCCCTCCAATAGCTCGGGATTATGCCGCAAAAGTTGTTGTAAACATGGAAACACAAGAAAAAGTTATGCGCATGGCTGATGGGGTGCAGTATATGTATTGGACATTTGGTGGACAGGTGCCAGGGAATTTTATCCGGATTCGAGAAGGTGATGAAGTAGAGTTCAACTTGTCTAATAGCCCTGATTCTAAAATGCCGCATAACATTGATTTACATGCGGTGACTGGTCCTGGTGGGGGGGCTACATCTTCCTTTACAGCCCCTGGACACACCTCCACTTTTAGCTTCAAAGCTCTCAATCCTGGTTTGTATGTTTATCACTGTGCTACAGCCCCAGTGGGGATGCACATTGCGAATGGAATGTATGGATTAATCTTAGTAGAGCCTAAAGAAGGCTTGCCAAAAGTAGATCGCGAGTACTACGTTATGCAAGGTGACTTTTATACAAAAGGCAAATATGGAGAGGCTGGACTTCAAGCTTTTGATATGGAGAAAGCTATTAAAGAACAACCAGATTATGTAGTGTTTAATGGTTCAGTAGGTGCATTAACGGGTGATAATGCGATTACCGCTGATGTTGGTGAAACAGTGCGCTTATTTATTGGTAATGGCGGTCCTAACTTAGTATCTTCTTTCCATGTGATTGGTGAAATATTTGACACAGTGAATGTAGAAGGTGGTGAGTTACAAAATAAAAATGTTCAAACTACTTTAGTGCCGGCAGGTGGGGCGGCAATGACACAGTTTAAAGTCGATGTTCCTGGCACATTCATTATGGTTGATCATTCAATTTTCCGCGCTTTCAACAAAGGTGCATTAGGCATGCTTAAAGTGAATGGTCCTGAAATTAAGGCTATTTACTCCGGTAAGCAAGCAGACAAAGTATATTTGCCAGAAGGGTCAGCATCACAGTCTATTAAGAATCCAGCTAAGGTGGTGGAAAATAAAAACTTATCTAAAGCTCAGCAAATTGCACTTGGTAAGAATGTGTTTGAGAATAACTGCTTAGCTTGTCACCAAGCGAATGGCGAGGGTATTGAAAGTGCTTTCCCACCACTTGCGAAATCTGACTATTTAAATGCAGACCATGGTCGCGCAATTGATATCGTATTATATGGTCGCTCTGGCCCTGTTGAAGTGAATGGCAAAAAATATGACAGTGTTATGCCTGGCATTGCTCTTAACAATGGTCAAGTTGCTAACGTATTAACCTATGTGTTGAATAGCTTTGGAAACGATGGTGGGCAAGTCAGCCCAACTCAAGTTGAAAAGCAGCGCAAGGAGGATAGCAGCCATTGATCTGATTGATCAGGGCTAGGGTTTCTAAATGTTACGCTGCACCATTATTGCCATTGTATTTATCACCACCAATGTGTGGGGGCAAGATGGAATGGCTAACATAACAGCGGGTGAATATCGTCCACTATACCTAAGTCAAGATAGTCCTTTAGTCAGTGTGATAACTTTTTGGCTTGATAAGCGGCCTGTAACTAACCGTGAATATTATCGTTTTATCGTAGATATGCCTAAATGGCATCCTGAAAAAGTGCCAAGGCTTTTTGTAGAAAAGAGCTATTTGAGTCATTGGGTAAAGGCTGATGATCAAACTGCACCAATTCCAGGTGATTTAGATAAGCCTGTTGTTTTCGTTTCTTGGTATGCGGCACAAGCTTATTGCCAAGCACATAAAAAGCGCTTACCAACCATTGCGGAATGGGAGTATGTGGGGCAGGCATCCTCAACCAAAAGAAATGGTAGCTTAGAAAAAGGCTATAACCAAAAAGTATTGGATTGGTATGCTAAGGCTGCAAAACAAACACTAGTAAAGGTTGGTGAAGATAAAGCCAATTATTGGGGTGTGCATAATATGCACGGGCTGATATGGGAATGGACTGAAGACTTCAACTCAAATTTAGTTAGTGGCGAGTCGCGAGGAGACAGTAGTGTGAATAAAAACCTTTATTGTGCTTCTGGTAGTGTTGGCGCCGTTGATCCAAGTGATTATGCTGCATTTATGCGTTATGGGTTTCGGTCTAGCTTAAGTGCTAATTTTGCATTAGGTAGTTTGGGGTTTAGGTGTGCGGTTGATGATAACTATTAAGGATAGATGATGAGAGCAATACTATTGGGATTAATGTTTATCGTTAGCAATTCGCTTATTGCTGCGCCAGTTTTGCCTAGTGATTCTGTTTACCATGTTGGCGGCTCTTGGCAAACACAGAACAATAAAACCATTCAATTAGAATCTCTGGCTGGAAATCCGCAAATTATTGCGCTTATATATACTGGTTGCTCCAATTCTTGCCCAGTTATCGTAGAAAGTATGAAACGTATAGAGAAGAAGATCCCACCTAAAATGCGTAATAAGATCGGGTTTGTACTGGTCTCTCTAACACCTGACACAGATTATCCAAAAGTACTCAAAGCTTTTGCTGAGCAAAGGAAACTTAATCAAAACTGGAAGTTGCTACGTGGTAATAATGCTCTGGTGCGCACGCTTTCTAATGCGCTCAATGGAAGATTTAAAATAGTTAAAGAGGGCGATATTGCACACTCAAATACAGTGACACTGTTAAACAAACAAGGGCAAATTTTAGAGCAGAGTGGCGGCACATTGACGGGCATTAAACCTATTATTAACTATGTTGAGAAAAACTATTCGCAATGAATGCTATAGGAGGTGGTTTTGAACAATACATTAAACAAAAGGCTGATCGTTATTGCATTATTATCTTTCATGTCATTGATGGTATTGGGAGGCGAAGCCGCAGAAGCAACCTCATTTAGCAATGCCATCACTGGAGGTGAATTTTCTGGCATACTCCGCCTGCGCTGGGAAAATGTAGACCAAGAAGGTAAAAGTAAAATAGCCAATGCCATTACTTTACGCAGCCTTGTAGGCTATGAGACGAAACCATTTCATGGCTTTGCTATCAACACACAAATATATGGCTTAAGTCCTTTTACTGATAGCTATAACGATGTTAAAAAAGGCGACCCAACTACCAGTAGAAAAGCCTACCCTGTTATTGCAGATCCTGAAGACTACGACTTCCATCAAATTTATTTACAATGGGCTGATACAGTCAATAAAGTAAAGCTCGGTCGCCAAAATATGTACTTAGATAACTGGCGTTATATTGGCGATGTGCGGTTCCGTCAAAACTGGGCCGTTTTTAATGGCCTCTCTTTTGTGAATAAGAGCTTACCAAAAACAATAGTTACTTTGGCACACTTTGAACAGTTAAAACAAGTGACTACTAAGATCCAAGATGGTAATTTTGAAATTGGAAATATTAAATATGCTATCACACCAACAACTAGCCTAATAGCTTACAGTTATTTTAACGACTGGGATGGTGCTTCATTGAAATCAACATCGAACAAGACTTTAGGTGTTCGTTTTGATGGTAGAAGAAAAATCAATGACAAATGGAAAGTTCTCTACACCGCAGAATATGCAAAGCAAGATGATTACAAAGATGGTAATGATTTGATCGACAACCAGTATTACCGGTTGGGTGCAGGTGCAAGCTATGGCAATTGGTTCTTGCGCCTTGATCAAGAAAAGCTTTCAGGTAACTCAGATGGCAAATCTTTCCAGACGCAATTAGGAACGAATCATTTATTTCAGGGATGGGCTGATGTCTTTGTTGTAACGCCAGTCTCAGGTATTAAAGATACCATTCTAATTGCAGGTGGTAAATTCATGAGCGCTAAGCTAAAAGCGGAATATCATTTAATTGACTCAGACCGTAATTTTACAAAAGCAAACGGTGTCAAAGGGGATAAACTTGGTGTCGAGCTTGATCTTGGTGTTTACTACCCATTCACCAAACAATTAACTGGTGCTTTTGAATATGCTAAGTTTAAAGAGGGTGACAAAGCCGCAAGTATGGCAAGGAAACCAAGCATTCAAAAGATCTGGGTAACGGCAGTTTATAAGTTCTAACCTAATCTAGACTTAAATAAATGCAATAATAATTTAATTGCTTTTAAGCTGAGTTATTATTGCTAATAATGAGCAAGTAGGAATTTCTACATAGCCTTTTAGCATAAAGCTTAATATTTTAGGCATGTATGAAATTGGGAATTTATAGTGGGCGTCTTTGGGCATTTCACCTACTGAGTACTTTCCAAAAGCCTTCATTGTTACTGGGCCTAATGCTTTTAGTTTTTCTTGCTCATTTGAGAATTGCATGAATTTTACCGACACGCCC
>CAZJUK010000080.1:0-8996 GCA_964549145.1 uncultured Methylophilaceae bacterium | reverse complement strand
TGCCATCGCGTTAATAACAGTAGCAAGCATACCCATGTAATCTGCACTGGTTCTATCCATGCCTGCAGCTGCAGGCGCTACGCCACGGAAGATATTACCACCACCAATAACCACACCAACCTCAACACCTAAATCAACAACTGCCTGAATTTGCTTGACGATATTATTGATTGTTTCACGGTTAATGCCATAACTATCATCCCCCATAAGCGCTTCGCCAGATAGTTTAAGCATTATGCGTTTGTATGCGGGTTGTGCCATTTTTTTCCTTATTTATTAACTTGCTATATTTTAATTATAAACCACCATAATCACCAAAGAAACTTAAAAAATAAGTTTGTTTAAACCCTACGATTAAACCATATTTTTGGTAAAAAAAAGTGGAGCCAGCTATGCTGAATCCACTTTTAATATAAATGTTTAAAAAACTAAATATTAATCGTCTAAACTTTAGCAGCAGCAGCTACTTCAGCTGCATAATCTACCACTTCTTTTTCAATACCTTCTCCAACGGTGAACATGTTAAATGAACCTATTGAGGCACTCTTTGATTTGAGGAGTTGCTCAATTGACATTTTGTCGTCTTTTACAAAAGCTTGGTTTAACAAAGTCACTTCTTTTAAGTATTTATTGACTGTACCATCAGCAATTTTATCGAACATAGCCTCTGGCTTGCCTGCTTCTTTTGCTTTTTCTATGGCAACGCGACGCTCAGTTGCAATCAGCGTTGCATCAACACCCGAAGCATCTAATGCTTTAGGTTTAGTAGCAGCCACATGCATTGCCAAGTCTTTACCCAGCGCATCATCTCCACCAACAACATCAATTAAAACGCCAATTTTGGAACCATGCACGTAGTTTGATAATTTTCCTTGCGCTTCAATACGTACAAAACGTCGAGGGGTAATGTTCTCACCAATTTTACCAACAAGTTGAGCACGTACATTTTCAACAGTATCCCCACGCATAGGCAATGCTAACGCTGCTTTAATATCGATTGGGTTGTTTGTGTTAATAATTTTAGATAGCTCAGCTACGTAACTTAAGAAGTCTTCATTTTTTGCACAGAAATCTGTCTCAGAGTTTACTTCAATTAATGTGCCTGTTTTTCCATCAGCACTTATAGTTACACCAACTGTGCCTTCTGCTGCAACACGCCCTGCTGCTTTACTTGCTTTTTTACCAAAACGTACACGTAATATCTCTTCTGCACGTGACATATCAGCTTCTGCTTCAGTTAGTGCTCTTTTACAATCCATCATTGGCGCGTCGGTTAGTGCGCGTAATGCCTTTACCATACTTGCTGTAATTTCAGCCATATTGTATTCCTTATAATTCTTTTAGTATTAAACTTAACTGCGCAATTAAAATTGAGCACTTAATAAATTCATCGAAATAAGAGCTCTACTTAGCTGGCGCCTCTTCTTCCACTTCAACAAACTCTTCTGACTCTGGTGCTGTTTTAACAATGTCAGAAATAGCATTCTCACGCCCTTCAACAATTGCATCAGCCACACCGCGCGCATACAAACGAATTGCACGGCTCGAATCATCATTACCAGGAATCACATAAGCGACAGCTTCAGGCGAATTGTTTGTATCAACAACACCAATCACTGGGATACCTAATTTTTTAGCTTCAGTAATAGCACCACTTTCATGGCCCACATCAATTATAAAAATCGCATCAGGCAAGCCACCCATTTCTTTAATACCGCCGATGGAACGTTCTAATTTTTCCATTGCACGCTTATATCCTAATGCTTCTTTTTTACCAAACTTTTCCATACCACCATCGGTTAACATTGCTTCGTAGTCTGTTAGACGTTTAATTGATTGCTTAACTGTTTTGAAGTTAGTCAGCATACCTCCTAACCAACGATGATTCACATAAGAACAACCTGAACGAACAGCCTCCTCTTTCACAATGTCACGTGCTTGACGTTTTGTACCAACAAATAGAATGCGGCCTTTATTTGCAGCTAGTGTGCGCACATACTTTTGCGCATCTTCGAAAAGTGGTAATGTTTTTTCAAGGTTAACGATATGGATTTTGTTACGATCACCAAAAATGTATTCTGCCATTTTGGGATTCCAGTAACGAGTTTGATGGCCGAAATGAACACCGGCCTCTAGCATTTCACGCATGGTAACTGACATATAATTCTCTTTTCTCTAAAGGGTTATTAATGCACACAACACAAAAAACACTTTTAATTCAACAGGTTAAATTAAAAGCACCCTAGATAAGGCTGTGTGTAGATTTTTAAATACACTTTGGTTACATAATGTAATCAGAATGTAGTGGCGGGATATTAACACTAAGCAATTGAGTTTGCTAGTGAATCTAATCATTATTTAATATAAAATACTCATCATTCAAATAACTATTTAAGGCCGCCAATATAATACGCACCGTACATCAACACGCAATAAATTAGCAATATCAGGTAATATAGAATTATCTCACTTATGAGCAGAATAGCGTGCCAAATTAGCATTTCTAATGCGTTGAGTCTCTCCAAATTCATCATCCATTATTTGGCTCAATAATGAAGGTAGCTTAAGCTTATCTAGAATTGCACTGTAGCAATCATGCAACTAAAATCTGAATATTTCTTATTGTGCCTCTTTGCTCCATATACTTTTCTCTGCTTCTTGCACATGCAAAGTAGTATTGATTTTTATCGAATCAAAACACCAGAGCAGTGTTTATGCTCGATTATATTACGAGGTTGTCAATCTATCTACTATATATATTACTTAATTCATTAATTGAGAATGGATGGTGTATTGCCTGTGTTAAAATTTGAATCTAAATCAAATTACTATTCAGCAATATATTCAACCATGACCATTGTTATCAATAATTCTCAAGATGTCGCTAAAATGCGCGTCGCTGGCAGACTCGGTTCAGAGGTGCTCGATTACATTACTCCTTTTGTAGTGGGTGGAGTAACGACGGGAAAACTAGACCAGTTATGCCATGACTATATTGTGAACGAACAACATGCCATCCCCGCACCATTAAACTATGCGCCTGACGGACACAAACCCTACCCTAAATCAATTTGCACTTCGGTAAATCATCAAATTTGTCATGGTGTCCCAGGTGAAAAAGTACTCAAAAATGGTGATGTCGTCAATATTGATATTACAGTCATTAAAGACGGTTACCATGGCGACACCTCACGTATGTTTCATGTCGGTGAAACATCGATTCAAGCTAAGCGTTTAGCCGATTTGACTTACCAAGCAATGTGGTTAGGTATTAAACAAGTAAAACCAGAAGCGACATTGGGTGACATTGGACATGCGATACAAACATTCACTGAAGCAAACGGTTTTAGCGTAGTACGCGAATTCTGTGGTCATGGCATTGGTAAAAAATTCCACGATGAACCGCAAGTGCTACATTATGGCAAGGCTGGCTTAGGGGTTAAACTTAAAGCTGGTATGATATTTACGATTGAACCCATGGTGAATGCAGGCAAGCGTGAAATCAAAGCAATGCCTGATGGCTGGACAATCGTGACAAAAGACCGCAGCCTTTCTGCACAATGGGAGCACACTATTTTAGTCACAGATAACGGCTATGAAGTGCTTACCGTTTCTGCTGGCACACCTGCCGAACCAAATTTTTCATAACTTTATTACTTCTCTATGAGCCATCTTAATGAAGCAGTACAAACTTGGCGAGACGAATTAGCCGTACAAAAAAAAGCATTACAAGAAAAGTTTGAGGTTAATAAAAATGCCAATCAACTGCTAAAATCTCACACACGTTTAGTTGATTCATTGTTAAAGAAGATTTGGCAAACAGCAAACATTGATAAGAAAATCTCTTTAATCGCCGCAGGTGGCTATGGAAGAGGTGAATTATTCCCACATTCCGATATAGACCTCCTGATTTTACTACCAGATCAAGTCTCAGACAAAACTAATCATGAGCTTGAGTCAATCATAGGTACCTTATGGGATATTGGCTTAAATGTCGGTCATAGCGTTCGTAGCTTAAAAGAATGCAGCGAAGAAGCGGCACAAGATATTACTGTACAAACTAATTTATTAGAATCACGATTGATTGTTGGAGATGCTAAGCACTTTGCAACATTTTACTCTACGATTCAACAACAATTAAAACCGTTAGCCTTTTTAAATGCAAAAGTTAGAGAACAAGAAAATAGACATACAAAACTGAATGACACTGGTTATAGTCTAGAACCGAATATTAAAGAAAGCCCGGGCGGTTTAAGAGATATTCACACTATTTTATGGTTAGCAAGGAGCCAGAGCCTGGGCTGTGACTTGGCTCAGATGCTAAAAAACAAAGTGATTGGTGTTACCAATTACAAAAGCATTTTGCGACATCAACGAAACTTAAACACGTTACGCATTCGATTGCATTATTTAGCTAAGCGCAGAGAAGATAGATTGCTTTTTGATTATCAAAATGAATTGGCGCAAAACTTAGGCTTAACCAACAATAAAAAAAAGCGCGCTAGTGAGCAGCTTATGCAAGGCTATTACCGTAGCGTTCAGCAGATTGCTTTAATTAATGAAATAATGATTGAAACGTTTAGGCAAAATCTAATACCAAACCCAGTAATTAACCCGATTAACGAGCGCTTTGTTGCAAAGCAAAATTTAATGGAGACAAAACACCCCAGGGTATTTGAAGAAAATCCAAGTGCGATTCTAGAATGCTTTTTATTGTTACAACAAAATCCGAGCCTCGATGGGCTGGGGCCTGATTGTTTGCGTCAATTACAATTATCTAAAAACCTTGTTAATTCAGCGTTTAGGCAGTCAGTTAAAAACAAACATTTATTTTTACAAATATTGTCAGAGAAAACAGGTGTCAATCACTCGCTCAGGCGTATGAATCGATACGGAATTTTAGGCAGATATATTCCTGCATTTGGTAAGGTAATCGGTCAAATGCAGCATGATTTATTCCATGTTTACACCGTGGATGAGCACACATTGAATGTTTTAGAAAATCTACGACGTTTCTCTAAGTCTGAACTAAAGCATGAGTTTCCGTTATGTAGCGAGCTTTTTGAAAGCTTTAAAAGGCCACACTTACTTTACATAGCAGCATTATTTCATGACATTGCAAAAGGCCGTGGCGGTGACCATTCAGTACTTGGTCGAGTTGATGCGCAACGATTCTGTAAGTCACATGGGTTACCTAAAGCAGATACTGATTTAGTGGTATGGCTAGTCGCATCACACTTACAGCTCTCAAAAACTGCACAAAAATCTGACTTATCTGACCCCGCTGTGATTGAAGTATTTGCTAGCTTTGTCAATAATGACTATTACCTAACTGCGCTTTATTTATTAACTGTCGCTGATGTGAGAGGCACTAGTCCCGTCGTATGGAATGCTTGGAAAGCACGTTTATTTGAGAGTTTGTTTATTGAGACGCGTAAAGTACTTAAAAACAACGCTTTCAATGTCGACTTAGCCATCGCTCAACGCAAAGAAGAGGCTCAAGGAACATTACAAAATTATGGTTTGGCACCTGATGCTTACGAAAGGCTCTGGAATGATTTTGGTGATGCTTACTTTATTCGCCATAATAATGATGAAATCGCATGGCAAACTAGGTTACTAATTCCACATCATACAACTAAAGTTCCGATTATTCGTGCGCACCTAAGCCCTAATGGCGATGGCATTCATGTCATGACCTATATGTTAGATAATGATGAGTTGTTTGCACGTATTTGCAATTTCTTCGATCGTATTGCTTATACGATTGGTGAAGCGACCGTTTTCACCACTAAACATGGTTATGCATTAAATACTTTTGTTATTTTAGAACAGGAAGTTAAATCGGTTAGTTATAGTGGTTTATTAAAATATATTGAAGAGAGCTTACTCGATAAACTAAACCCAAAATCTATTATAGAGTTTCCTTTAGAAGGTCGCATTAATCGCCAAGTCAAACATATGCCTATTGCGACTAAGGTAAGCCTTGAAAAATCTGTAGAACCTAATTATTATCTTCTTGATATTATTGTCTGTGATCGTCCTGGCATTTTAGCTTGTATCGCATTTGTCTTCTTAAAGCATGATATTAGGCTACATAATGCCAAAATAAACACATTAGGGAATCGCGCTGAAGATACCTTCTTAATTTCAGATAGTGCATTAAAGCCATTAACCAATGCTAGAATCAAGTTACTAAAAGCAGCGTTAGTTGAACTGTAAATAAATTCAGTTATAATCACCTTAACTACAAAATTGAAGAGCATGTAAACAAAAAAGCCTAGTATTAACTAGGCTTATTCTTTTCAACACTGGCAAATTAAGCCAAACTAAATTAAGAGTGTTTATAATGCTTTTTAAGCTGCTCTACTACTTCCCAGTTAGATTTTAAGCCTTTAGGGAAAACAACTAAGTCTCCTGCTTTAACAACAACTTTCTCACCGCCTTCAGGGTAAACATGAAACTCACCTTCTAGCACATAAGCTGTTTCAGTCATGTCAAAATTTAGTGGAAATTTTGATGGGGCACAATCCCAAGTATCCCAACTAGTAACACCTAATTCTTTTAATTTTTCTTCTGACGGGTTGTGTTCTAAAACGATTTGACTCATTAATAATTCCTTTTGATTAGCTAAAAAATAGAATATCGTATAATTATCGATATTTAAACTAGGCCATTTAGTTGTGGCTATCAACTAATTATACAATATCCATCATTAAAATAACCATACAAACGCACCTATCACTATTTTAATTTAGCTAAACTAACAGCACGTCACAATTCACCATGTCCGCCACACCCTTACTTACACTACCCAATACATATTCTTCTAAGCTATTTTTACTATTCTTACCCAATACGACTAAATCTGCATCAAATTCGACAACTCTTGAGTTAATACTGTCTGGCAGGTAGCCCTTAACCAGCAAGCTTGAAACATCTTCATCATCTAATACATCAAGTATATTATTCAACTCAGTCTTTACGTGTTTAATTGCCATATCACGATATTTTTTAACCTCATTATCACTCGCACCCACACCTCGACTAAGAGTTTCTTGCTTAAGGTCAAAAACATGGAGAATTTCAACATGTGCACTGGGTGCAACTTTACAAGCCAAAGTAGGTGCTCTTAAAGGGTCCATTGTAAAGTCAACCGCAGCTAGGGCTCTCTTATAAGGTATTGCTTCTTGGTTTCTAGCAATTAATACTGAACATTGTACTGCACGTAAAAGTCGACAGCCTGTTGATCCTAGCATTGCGTCTAGTAAGTTTTTTTCAGTATTAAAGCCTACAATAATTAAATCAGCTGATTCATCTTTTGAGTATTCTGCAATCTGAATATAAGGCCGCCCTATACGTGTTGCTGTATTTACTTTAATACCAAATTCATTGCGTATTTTTACTGCTAATTGGTCAAGACTCTCTAAGCCACTAGCTCTTTTTAAACGCTCATAATCTTTTGCATGAGAATTAAATGTAAACATTAGTTCAGGATAGATTTCTAAGGGATGCACAACGTGCAATAAATGTAGCACCTTCCCACATTGCTGAGCAATATACGCACCACGCCGAACAGCTAAATCTCCAACAGTTGTAAAATCTGTAGCTGCAACAATGCAATTGATTGGATAGAGTTTTTGTTTCATCTTATTATTTCCTTAAGCAGTTTTTATTTTTGGGGAAATTAAATGCGCAATAAACTAGATAGTTTTTTTATTCAAGCATTTAAACGATGTCTACATAAAATATCCAATAAAGAATCCAAATAGAACTGCAATAAAAGCAATCTTCCATGGATAACTATGCACATACTCATTCGTCATCTTTACAGCTAGCTGCTCTTTTGCTACTAAATCGCTTTCTGATATTATTAACTGACCTTTTAAGATAGATAGCTTATCCATTAAGTTTGTATGTTGACTCGCAATTTCTTTACTAGTCTTCCCTTTCACATTATCAATCATTGACTCTAAATCCAGCATTACTGCCTTGATATCCTTAACTAGTTTTTTATTGCCTTGTAACATCGTGTTCTCCATCAATATATTCACTCAATAATTCAATAGTAGTTAATTAAGAGGTTGATGAATATACGTTCGAGCACTTATACAGTTAAGCTTTATGGTGGGTGTTACATTTCTAGAAAACATATGTAGATTTGTATAGATTGATCGACTTATTCTGATGCAAACGATCATTGAGATGGCAATTAATTAGGGCGCTAAAACTTATGGTTACTTTGAATGCTGAACCGATAAAGCATGTATTTCCACTCAAAATATGCAAAAAAACCAACAGAACATAATCTGTTGGCTTCATTAATAAGTTTGGCGGAAGAGGTGAGATTCGAACTCACGGTGGGCGTAAACCCACGACAGTTTTCAAGACTGTAGCATTAAACCGCTCTGCCACTCTTCCGTTTAAGGCCGCATTATAGCAAATAATTAATCATCTGGAATATCTTGATTAGGAAAAATTGTATCAATATAGCCAAATTTTCTTAAATCTTTAATACGCATTGGATATAGCACCCCATCTAAGTGGTCGCATTCATGCTGAACCACACGTGCATGAAAGCCTGATACAGACCGTTCAATCAGATTTCCGAACTGGTCAAAGCCCTTGTAACTAATGTTCAAGTGTCGTGGTACCACACCACGCATACCTGGCACAGATAAGCAGCCTTCCCAATCTTCTTCAGTTTCATTATCAAACACTGTCAGTTCTGGGTTTACTAGTACGGTAAAAGGGACAGTGTGTGCGTCTTCATATCGAGGATTATTCTTATCTTGATCTTGTTGACCAAATATCACTACGCGAATACTCTCACCGATTTGCGGTGCTGCGATGCCTGCACCTTGCATATCATTCATGGTGTCCAACATATCTTCAATCAACGCATGTAATTCAGGCGTATCAAATGTCATCACTTGTTCTGAGACTTGAAATAGCAATGGATCACCCATTTTTAATACTGGTTTAATGGTCATAAT
>CAZJUK010000079.1:0-9189 GCA_964549145.1 uncultured Methylophilaceae bacterium | reverse complement strand
GAAATTTATGATTGAACCAAATTCAGAACCTACTAGCAGCACAGAGAAAAATCGCCATCCAAATTCAACAGATAGCGTAAGCCTACGGGCGCGCGGTATTTATTTATTACCAAATTTATTTACCTCTGCAGCATTGTTTTCAGGATTTTATGCCATTGTTTCAGCGATGAATTTTAGATTTGAACATGCGGCAATTGCCATCTTTGTGGCGATGGTATTGGATGGCTTAGATGGCCGTGTCGCGCGAATGACGAACACACAAAGTGCTTTTGGTGCTGAATATGATAGCCTGTCAGATATGGTATCTTTTGGTGTTGCGCCAGCTATTATTATGTATGTGTGGGCGTTAAAGCCACTCAATAAATTAGGTTGGATTGCGGCTTTTATTTATTGTGCTTGTGCTGCCTTAAGGCTAGCGAGATTCAACACCAAAGTAGAAGACCCTTTTCAAGATAAACGTTATTTTCAAGGATTACCTAGTCCTGCTGCTGCTGCATTGTTGGCCGGCTTTGTATGGGTTTCGTATGAATATGGAGTAAGTGGAAAAGAAATATTTTTTGGCGTCTTGCAAGTTAAATGGTTTGCTTGGGCCTTAACAGTATTTGCTGCAGGTTCTATGGTTAGCGATTTAAAGTTTTACAGTGGTAAAGATATTAATCTACGTGAAAGCGTTCCCTTTGTGGCTATTTTAGCGATTGTACTAGCATTCGTTTTAGTGTCTTATAGCCCACCAGAAGTGCTGTTCACTGTGGTATTGGTTTATGCACTTTCTGGATATTATTTATGGGCCAAATCAAGCATTAATAGTGATGCTAATGGGCCTGCTGATCATGTGGATTAACTTTTAGCCGTAAATTGATCTTAACTGCTTGAATAAACAATAATTTATATTTATAATACAGTTATGTTATTTGCAATATCAAATCATGTATTAGCTGCAATCGCAAGCTTCTCATTAGCAAGCTACGGCTTGCTACACCTCCTGCGCGCCAGCGCACATTAACCATACCTTATCTATTTTTATTTCCCTCGCTGAGTGTTCTCACGTTACATAGTCGTGGCAAAACCTATGCTCAGCGGTTAGAATTTGTTTATTGAAAAATGGAACACCAAATGAAACAAGATCAAGTTATTATTTTTGACACTACTTTACGTGATGGCGAGCAGAGCCCAGGTGCAGCCATGACGAAAGAAGAAAAAATTCGCATAGCGCGTCAATTACAAAAATTAGGCGTGAATGTTATTGAAGCAGGATTTGCAGCAGCAAGTACTGGTGATTTCGATGCGATTCACGCTATTGCGGATTTAATCCACCATTCCACAGTCTGTTCGCTTGCTCGTGCGAGTGAGAAAGATGTGCGTCGTGCAGGTGAGGCAATTTCACCGGCCATGCAGCATGTGGAAAAAAATGGGCGTATTCATACTTTTATTGCAACCAGTAAAATCCATATGGAAAACAAACTCCGTATGACTGAAGATCAAGTCGTAGAACGTGCAGTGCAAGCGGTTAAATGGGCATTGGAATATACGCCAGATGTTGAGTTTTCTGCAGAAGATGCAGTGCGCTCTGAAATGGATTTTTTAGTACGTATTTTCGATGCTGTCATTGAGGCAGGTGCGACTACGATTAACGTGCCAGATACAGTCGGTTATAGTATTCCTGCGCCATGGGGCGAGCGCATGGCTACGTTGATTAAACGCGTGAAAGATTCAAATAAAGTGGTATGGAGTACGCATTGTCATAATGATTTGGGTATGGCTGTTGCTAACTCCTTATCTGCGGTTGCTAATGGAGCTCGCCAAGTTGAGTGCACCATTAATGGTTTGGGGGAGCGTGCAGGCAATGCTAGCCTAGAAGAAGTTGTGATGGCAATCAAAACCCGTAATGACTATTTTAATTTAGATACGCGGATTGACACGATGCAAATAGTGCCAGCATCTAAATTGGTTTCAACCATCACTGGTTATCCTGTTCAACCAAATAAGGCTATTGTAGGCGCTAATGCGTTCTCGCATGAGAGTGGTATTCATCAAGATGGTGTGTTAAAACATCGTGAAACCTATGAAATTATGCGTGCCGAAGATGTGGGGTGGAACGCTAACAAGCTAACTTTAGGTAAGTTGTCTGGGCGTAATGCTTTTAGAACCCGATTAAAAGAATTAGGGGTTGAATTAGCGACTGAAGATTCTTTAAATTCAGCGTTTACACGCTTTAAAGATTTAGCTGATAAAAAGTCTGATATTTTTGATGAGGATTTACATGCTTTAGTGAGTGATGAATTTGTCAGCTCAACAAGTGAACGTTTTAAATTTCTCTACTTACAAGTCGCTTCACAAACAGGTGAAATCCCAATTGCTTCGATTGCTTTATCTATTGAGGGTATAGAGAAAAATGCAGAATCTGATGGTGGTGGTCCAGTCGATGCTACATTTAAAGCAATAGAAAGCATTGTCAACAGTGGTGCAGAGTTATTACTCTATTCGGTCAATAATATTACCAGTGGCACCGATTCACAAGGTGACGTTACCGTGCGGTTGTCTAAAGGTGGTCGCGTAGTCAATGGGCAGGGTGCAGATGTTGACATCGTTGTTGCATCAGCCAAGGCTTATTTAAACGGATTAAATAAACTTTATACTAAGTCTGAAAAACTTAACCCTCAAATTTAACAAAGAAGCTATTAAACCATTTAAACGCTCTTTAAATGTAATCGTTTATGCTAAATAATTAGACTAAAAACAAAAATTTTATACCCAACAGGTTGGTACTAGAGCGTCCACTACAACTCATTAAGAAATTAAGGTAACCCTTATTTAGTCATTTTCTGTATGTCGAATAAAAACCAAACTTTACTTATTGTTGCTGCTTTGTTTTGTACCTATTTTATTTGGGGGTCGACGTATTTGGCGATTCGTTTTGGGATCGAAAGTTTCCCGCCATTTTTATTGGCCGGAGTGCGGTTTACGATAGCGGGTATTATTCTTTATATTGTGATGCGACTACTAGGCAGTCCTAATCCAAGCTATGCAGAATGGAAAGGTGCTGGAATTGTTGGATTATTATTACCAGCCTTAGGTAATGGCACAGTATGTTTTGTGCAACAAACGGTGAGTTCTAGTGTAGCGGCGTTGACAATTGCGACGGTCCCTATTTGGATGGCAATTTTTTCTAGTCTATGGGGTCACCATATTACGTGGCAAGAGTGGTTAGGGATTTTAATTGGTGTTATTGGGATTGTATTTCTAAATGTTGGTGGTGCTTTACAAAGCAACTATAGCAGTGCTTTATTGTTAATTTTTGCAGCAGCGGCTTGGTCGTTTGGTTCAGTATGGAGCAAGTATTTAGCAATGCCAAAAGGTTTAATGGGTGCTGCATGTCAAATGCTGGCAGGAGGAGTGATACTGATGTTAGCAAGCTCTTACTTTGGTGAGTCTTGGCCGTCAGTAGTATCTGTCAAATCTTGGGGTGCGATGTTGTTTTTAATCGTGCTAGGCTCTTTAGTCGCGTATAGCGCGTTTCAATATTTACTTAAAACAGTACGTACTTTGGTAGCCAGTAGCAATACCTTCGTTAACCCAGTTGTTGCATTTGCAGTTGGTATTTGGTTTGCAAACGAGCATATTTCACAAAATGACTATATTGCGCTTGGAGTAATATTGCTGGGCGTAATTTTGATTTTAACTTCTAAAAACTTAGACAATGTAGAGAAATAAAATGATACAAAATTTAGCATTATTTGATTTAGATAACACACTACTTGCTGGTGACTCTGATTATAATTGGAGTTTGTTTTTAATTAAAGAAGGTTTACTAGATGCAAAATCGCATCAAGCTAGAAATGAACAGTTTTATGAAGATTATAAAAATGGGACTTTAGATATTGTTGAGTTTTTGAAATTTCAATTGCGACCGTTATCACAACACCCAAAAACATTTTTAGATACATTACATAAAAAATTTATGCGAAATGTCATTCGTCCAATGATGACAAAAAAAGCACAAGCTTTAGTCAATGAGCATAAAGCCAGTGGGGATTTATGTATGGTGATTACGGCCACTAATAGTTTTGTTACTCAGCCGATAGTGAAGGCTTATGGTGTTGAGCATTTGATTGGTACCGACCCTGAAATGGTGAATGGACAGTTCACAGGCAAAGTGTTTGGCGAGCCAAGTTTTCAGCAAGGTAAAGTAACGCGATTAAATGCATGGTTAGCCGAGAAAGGCCAAACTTTAGGTGATTTTCAAACGAGTTATTTTTATAGCGATTCGCAAAATGATTTACCACTCATGAAGTTAGTGACTAATCCTGTGGCAGTAGACCCCGATGAAGTGTTAACCGAATATGCGAAAGAGAAAAGTTGGCCAATAATCAGTTTGCGTTAAGGTTTTGACTGCTTTTCTAATAACTAAAATTATCTACCAAGGATGATTTGCATCACAATATGGCTACCAAAGTAAGCAAGAAGTAGTAATGCAAAGCCAACTAGCGTCCAACGTATAGCTGTTTTCCCACGCCAGCCATAGCGAATACGTCCGGCTAATAACCATGCATATATCAGCCAAGATGCAATTGAAAAAATCGCTTTGTGGTTAAATTGCAAGGCTTGCCCGAATATTTCTTCGCTAAATAGCATACCGCTAATCAAAGTAAGGGTTAATAAAACAAAGCCCACTCCAATCATTTTAAATAAAAGACTTTCCATGACGATGAGTGGTGGGAAACGCAGTGCTTTAGTTGGTGTAGTTTTGTGATGCAAGCTACGTTCTGCCAAGGTCATTAATAATGCATGTAATGCAGCAAAGGTAAATAAACTATAAGCCAGAATCGCAATAGCTACATGTGAAATGAATAAAAAAGGGCTTGTATCACTTGGCGTTGCGTAACTTTGAATATTAATGGGAGAAAGTAATACAAATAATGCTGCAGGCGGCAGCACAAAAGCTTGTAGGCTTTGTAGTTCATGTTTTAAGTTGGCAAGCCAATATATTAGGGCGGTTAACCAAAAAATAGCAGATAGTGCGTAATAAAGTCCGAAGTTAAAACTACCGACCGCGAAAATATCTTGATATAGCAACCAACCATGCAGCACTAACCCAACGGCAATCATGGCGGTATGTAGCTTTAATGATCGTTCTGATGTTTCAGGTTTTAATTTTGCGGTACGCCAAAAGTCTGCAGCAACGGCAAGATAAATAAATGCCACAACAGCATAAGGGATTAAATGTTGCACAAAGCGTGTCCAAATTGGTTCATTACTCAATTATGTCAAAAGTCAGCTAAAACGCATAGCTTGATGTAAAATTAGATCAAATATAATTTGTTATTCAATCTAGGTAATTTATAAGCATGTTAGAAAACTTAACTGGGCGCTTACAAGGCGTCATTAAAAACTTACGTGGTCGAGCACGTTTAACTGAAGATAATATCGCAGATGCAATGCGAGAAGTACGCATGGCGTTGTTAGAAGCTGATGTTGCCTTGCCAGTTGTTAAAGATTTTATTGCCAAGGTAAAAGCACGTGCTAATGGCCACGAGGTATTACAAAGTCTAACGCCAGGCCAGGCTGTGATTGAGGTGGTGAATGACGAGCTGACTGAGCTCATGGGTAAAGCCAATGTCAGCTTGAACTTGTCTGCAGTGCCACCAGTAGTTATTTTAATGGCAGGTTTGCAGGGCTCAGGTAAAACTACCACATCAGCCAAATTAGCTAAGCTACTTAAAGAGCAAAAGAAAAAAGTGTTGTTAGCAAGTGCTGATGTTTATCGACCAGCTGCGATTACACAGCTACAAACATTGGCTAAACAATTAGAAGTTGATTGCTTTGATAGTAACGCGGACCAAAAGCCAATAGAAATTGCAACTGACACCTTGGCCCATGCGAAAAAGAACTACTATGATGTAGTTATATTTGATACGGCAGGACGATTAGGTATTGATGAAGCAATGATGGAAGAGATTAAAGCATTGCACACAACGCTTAATCCAGCCGAAACCCTGTTTGTAGTCGATGCTATGCAAGGACAAGATGCGGTCAATACCGCCAAGGCATTTGGCGATACCTTACCGTTAACAGGTGTGGTTTTAACCAAACTAGACGGTGATGCACGAGGTGGAGCAGCACTTTCAGTTCGGCATGTTACAGGTCAACCAATTAAATTTATTGGCGTAAGTGAAAAAGTTGATGGTTTGGAGGCATTTCATCCTGACCGTATGGCAAACCGTGTCTTAGGTATGGGCGACATGCTTGGTTTGATTGAGCAAGCGCATAAAAATGTCGATATAGCTGAAGCGAAAAAAGTTGCTGACAAAATAAAGTCAGGTAGTAAGTTTGATTTGGAAGACTTTAAATCCCAAATGGTTCAAATGCGAAAAATAGGTGGTATGGATGCGCTAATGGATAAAATGCCTTCGCAAATGGCTGGAATGGCTTCGCAAGTCAATAGTCAAGATGCTGAAAAGTCGTTACGCCGTATTGAAGGTATGATTAATAGCATGACGCCATTAGAGCGTCGTAAACCAGAATTAATTAAAGCCACGCGTAAAAAACGCATAGCAGCAGGCAGTGGTGTACAAGTGCAGGAAATAAATCGCATGCTTAAACAATTTGGCGAAACTCAAAAAATGATGAAAATGTTTAGCAAGGGGGGCATGGCAAAAATGATGCGTGGGATGGGTGGTATGATGGGCGGGAAAACGCCTGGAATACGTTAATTCCATTGTTTCTTTGATAACACCACTAATGCTTTCGACTCTCAACTCACGAGTATTAATTATTTATTGGCATTTAAAGCCAAAACCATATTGACCAAACCGAAAGTTTCCATCATAATCGCGTTCTTGCATTTTGGGCAACAACTCAAAAAGTAATTTTAAAATGGGGATTTAGCTCAGTTGGTAGAGCAGTGGACTTTTAATCCATTTGTCGCGGGTTCGACCCCCGCAGTCCCTACCAAAAAATAAAAATGCTTAGAATTTGTTCTAAGCATTTTTGTTTTTTACTTTACGTAATAAGTTTTTTAAATTGCCATTTCACCTCGTGTTTGGCTAAATGCAGCAATCGCTTTGTCCAAGTCTTCTTTGGTATGTTTAGCGGAAATCTGAGTTCGAATGCGGGCCTTGCCTTTTGGTACGACTGGGAAAAAGAAACCGATCGCATAAATTCCTTTTTCTAATAAACGCTTGCTCATGTCTTGTGCTAAATTGGCATCACCCAACATAACAGGCACAATCGGGTGATCGCCATTATCAACCTCAAAACCTGCTGCTTGCATGCCTTTTCTAAAATAATGGGTATTTTCTGCAAGTTTATCCCGCAATTCGGTTGATGACCCTAACATGTCTAAAATATATAAAGATGCTGCGCAAATAGATGGTGCCACTGAGTTGGAAAATAAATAAGGGCGAGAGCGCTGGCGAAGCATATCAATAATCTCTTTACGTCCAGAAGTGAACCCACCAGAAGCACCGCCGAGTGCTTTTCCAAAAGTACTGGTGATAATGTCAACGCGATCCATTACACCACAATATTCATGCACACCACGGCCAGTTTTTCCAATAAAGCCAGTCGCATGACAATCATCATGATGAACTATCGCATCAAACTCATCAGCTAGGTCACAAATTTTATCTAATTGTGCAATTGTCCCATCCATTGAGAAAACACCATCAGTAGTAATTAAAATACGACGTGCATTATTTGCTTTGGCTTCTTCCAACCTGGCACGTAGGTCTGTCATGTTATTGTTTTGGTAGCGATAACGTGCCGCTTTGCATAAGCGGACACCATCAATAATCGAAGCATGATTGAGTGAGTCAGAAATCACTGCATCTTCAGCCGTTAAAATAGACTCAAACAAGCCGCCATTTGCATCAAAACAAGCGGCATAGAGAATGGTGTCTTCCATACCTAGAAAATCACTTACCTTTTGTTCTAACGTCTTGTGTATTGTCTGTGTGCCACAAATAAAGCGCACAGAGGCTAATCCAAACCCCCACTCATCTAAGCTGTCTTTGGCCGCTTTAATGACACCAGCATCATTAGCTAAGCCTAAGTAATTATTGGCGCACATATTTAGCACTTCACTACCATCGGCTAAAGTAATGTTGTTTTTCTGATCCGAACTAATATAGCGCTCAGTTTTCCATAAACCTGCTTGCTTTATTTCTGCTAGATCGTTTGCGATGCCTATTTTTGCTGACTTAAAACTCATTCGAATCCTTTAATGCGTTTAGCGTGTTGAAAATGTGTGTATTAGTTTTGAAAAATTACGTTTCCCAGTTAAGAATCACTTTGCCTGATTCACCTGAGCGCATAATATCAAAGCCTTGCTGAAAATCAGTGTAATGGAAACGATGGGTAATTATCTCTGCTAAAGGCAAACCGCTCTGGACCATCATCAAACCTTTGTACCAGGTTTCAAAAATTTCACGACCATAAATACCTTTTATCGTTAGTCCTTTAAACACAACCATGTCCCAATCAATACCAGAGCCTGAAGGCATGATCGCCAACATGGCAATGCGTCCGCCATTGATCATTTTAGATAGCATGTCACCAAAAGCTATTGGTGAGCCTGACATTTCAAGCCCGACATCAAAGCCTTCAAAAACACCAAGGGAACGCATCAGTTTTTCATCCACCTTTTCTTTTGTTACATTCACGGTGATCACACTAGGTACTATCTTTTTAATTAAATCTAAACGGTATTGGTTTAAATCAGTAATTACAACATTTCGAGCACCTGCATGCCTAGAGACTATTGCTGCCATCATGCCAATTGGGCCTGCACCAGTAATAAGTACATCTTCACCCACCATATTGAATGACAGCGCTGTGTGCACTGCGTTGCCGTAAGGGTCGAATATAGCGAGCAAGTCTGTATCGATCTCGCGACTCGGCTTGAAGATATTTTTAGCAGGTACCGATAAGTATTCAGCAAATGCGCCGGTTCGGTTGACGCCTACGCCTATCGTATTGGGACATAAATGAATACGTCCACCTAAGCAGTTTCGGCATCGGCCGCAAGTGATATGGCCTTCACCTGAGACAATATCACCAACTTTTAAGTCATCTACATTAGAGCCAAGTTCTACAATTTCACCAGCATATTCGTGTCCAGTAATCATTGGCACCGGGATCGTTTTTTGCGCCCACTCATCCCAGTTATAAATATGGATATCAGTGCCGCAA
>CAZJUK010000078.1:0-9217 GCA_964549145.1 uncultured Methylophilaceae bacterium | reverse complement strand
AAGACTCGGGACATCGTTAATAATATACCGGCAAGTAAGATAGGGATAACTAATAAAACGATTGAGATTTGCTTGGCTTTTAGTAGGTTTTTTTTAAGATCATCTTGTTTTAGGGTGAGTAAATCTTCAGCACGTTTCGATACAGATTCATAACGGCTAAAAATACCTGTTTCCATATCTTGATAAATAGCTTTTCTAGAATCCGCATTTGGACTGGCTTGATACCGTTCAAAAATTTCAGGAGCTTCGTTAGCAAAAACCTTATAATTTATTTCTAAATCTGAAATCGCTTGATTTTCTTCTTCGCCCTCGATCAAAGTCTTTAACTGATTGAAATGTTGCAATATAGAAGATGTGTAGTCGTTGTATTCGCTACGCGCATCTTGGTCATTTAAGAATGTGGCATCAAATAGTTCTTTCATCTGCCTATATAAGTCGCCGCGAGTTTGTTGAATTTCTTGCACAACTAAATTTATGCGTTCTGACTCTTTGGATGATTTGTCCCAAAGATAAATGCCATAGCTACCGCCTGCAACTGCTACGATAATTAATGTAATAAAAATTAATTCGTGTGCAAGTAATAAATCACGGAGTGACTTGGTTTTTCCTAAAGATTGCTTTTCTTTCGGAGAATTAATCATTGTTATCTGCTATCAAGCTTGAATGAAACGGGCACCGTAAGATTAAAGTTACTGTTACGTAATGCTAAAGGGGGTTTTGGAAATGGAGCAGCTCTCTTAACCATTTTAACCGCCTGAACATCTAACACTTTGTGACCGCTACTCTCTTTTACTTTTGCAGAAAGTACATTACCATTTCCATCAATTTTAAGATCAAGCAGTACTTTGCCTTGCCAGCCACGTCTGGCTGCTATTTTAGGATACGATTTTTGCTTAGCAATAGCACGACCTAATAAACCCCCATACTGCCCTAATGCGTTATCAATATCGACTTGGCTTGGAGGTGGAGGTTCTACTGGCACAGGTGGAGGAGGAGGTGCAACCACTTGCGATTTCTTTTCTATGCTTGGTGTGACGGCAATCACTCTTTGCACAGGTGGTGGCGATATTTCTTCTTGAGGCTCTGGTGGTAATATTGGTTCCGGTTCTAGTATTGGTTTAGGAATCGGTTTTGGCTTTGGTTTTTTCTTTTTTGGTTTTGGCTTAGGTTTTACGATGGGTTTAGGTGGCTCTGGTTTAATAAACTCAGATTCAGGCAAAATTTCTGGTGCCACAGGTGCTAGTTTCTGTATTTCAATTTCTAGTACAGGACTTTTTTTAGGTATATCAAGCTTAAAGTTTGGTATAAAACATACAAATGCCAGATGCAACACTATGGAGGCAATGATTGCCCATATGAGTTTGTTTTCGTTGTAGTGGTGTTGAGTAGCGGCTATGTTCAAGATTATTAAATTCTAAAGGCGTTAAATTAAAAACCTACTAAATATTTTTCTAAGCCCTTGATTATACAATATCTTGAGAGGTGACACTAAGCCAAGTTTATGCTTTAAATAAGCCAGATTAAATAGGTTATGTTAAATTAATCCCTCTAACGGCTGCACGTTGACAATGGTGTTTTTTTCACAATTACCTATACTTTCATCTAATACAATAAAGCAATTGGCTTTACTCATACTACTTAGTACACCAGAACCTTGACTGCCTGTGGTTTTGACTTTTAATTCGCCATTTTCTTCAAACAGAATGCCACGTTGAAATTCGGTACGACCGGTCATTTTTTTGATGGCATCAACACATTTAACTTTAAATGTTGGGCTGGATTTTGGTGTTGCCCCCATGAGGCTAAGCAATGCATCACGCACAAATTGGTAAAATGTAACCATAGTTGAAACAGGGTTCCCAGGCAGGCCAAAATAATGTGCTGAATATTCAGCATCAATATTTACTTTGCCATATGCCAACGGCCGGCCTGGCTTCATATTGATTTTCCAAAAAAGTACCTCGCCATATTTAGCTAATAAGGTTTTCATGAAGTCTGCTTCACCAACTGAAACACCACCACTAGTAATAACGACATCGTTTGATCTAGCAGCTTTGAGTAAAGTGTTTTCAAGTAGCTCTATTTTGTCCGGCACTATGCCAAGGTCTGTGATTTCCACACCTAGTCGTTCAAGCATGGCATAAATTGTGTAACGATTGCTGTCGTAAACTTGTCCTTCATTGAGCGGGTTGCCAACCCCAACTAACTCATCACCTGTGCTGAAAAATGCCACTTTTAATTTTGGATAAACATTTACTTCACCAATGCCTAATGACGCGATTAATCCTAAATCTGCGGGGCGGATAATATGCCCTTTTGTTAAAACTGTTTTACCTAAAGCAATATCTTCACCAGCCAAGCGTATATTAGTGGCTTGGTCTGGTAGCTTGTTTATACTGAGTAAGTTGTTGGCTACTTTGGTATGTTCTTGCATCACTACTGTATCAACTTGGTCAGGAATCACGGCGCCGGTCATAATTTTTATGCACTCGCCGGCATTAATATTTCCAGTGAACGGTTGGCCTGCAAATGCTGTGCCTATGATTATTAGAGGTTTATTGGCTTCCTTAAATTTAAATGCAAAGCCATCCATTGCGGAATTATTATGATTAGGAACATTGTGCGGCGAAATGATATTGGTGGCTAAAACACGGCCTAAACACTTCATTACACCTAATTTTTCTGAAGTGGATAAAGGACTTAAAAACTGTTGAATGAATTCACGCGCTTGGTTAACTGACATGGCATTAGGGTCGTAATCATCCATGCAGCTAGGATCGTTGGCTAATTGAGATAAAGAAAGTTTTGTATTCATAATTCGTTATTGATCATTGATATTTAATTTGATTAAAGAATAAATTGTTTCAGAATAAAATTTGCAATCTGTTCAATGTTATCTAAAGCTAAAACAGGTATTTGTATACCGGCTGAGCTGTTAATTGCTTCATCACTGGCAACAGCGATAATATTATTGTCATTAGATGCTAGCAGAGGCATATTTAGACTAGGACGGTAAACTTCAATTTTGACGATAGTAGCTAATTTAAAACCTTCTACGAGAATTAAATCAGCAAAGTTAGCATCAATGTTTTTTATTAAGTCTTTGAGCTCTGGGGCTTTGCTTTCTTCGCCAATTTCTTTGGATTCGGTCATTAGCGCCCAGCGCTTACTAGATGCGATTAAGGTCTGTACTGCTCCTGACTCACGAATCTGGTAGCTATCTTTACCAGGGTGGTCAATATCGAATTTATAATGCGCATGCTTAATCACCGAAACACGCACTCCACTTTTTTTTAATTCAGGAATTAATTGCGTAATAAGAGTCGTTTTCCCCGCATTACTGCCTGAAGCACAAATGCCTAGTATGGGTAATTCATGTCTCACTGAAACTCATGCTTTATTGATTAACTTTGCAAGTTTTACTAAATCGCTTTGGGTGTTTACATTGTAAAAAGCGTGCCCAAAAGCATTAAATTCCACTTCTCTATAATGTTGGTTTTTTTGCCAAGTGCTTATTTTGCGTTCTCCATCATCGATATATTGTATTAGGGACGGTAATATATTTTTCTTGCAAAGAGAGATGATGGGATGCGCATTTTCTTCGCTATTAGCTACTACTATATCAGCGTCATGTTTAGTTAGTTCTATCGATAGTCTTGCCACTAAATCTTCTGGTAGTAATGGCACATCACATGGGACAGTTAATACTAGGTCATGCTTTGCATGATGCAAACCTAAGCTAAAACCTGCTAATGGCCCAATAAAGTCAGCATTTTCATCTTTTAATACAGGTAAGCCAAATGCTTTATATTGAGTAAGTTCTCGATTGGCGTTGATTAACACTTCATCAACTTGAGGAGAGATGCGTTCAATAACATGCTTGACCAAGGGTTTGCCATTGAGCGATATTAAGCCTTTATCAATTCCGCCCATACGACTCGCTCGGCCGCCAGAAATAATGATGGCAGTAATAGTCATTTGCTACCCCCCTGTGTGTGACATAAATCTTATAACAGCAGGTGAAGCTCGCTTTAAGTCAAAGTCATGTCCTTTGGGTTTAATGTGCATGCTATTCAAAATTGCATCAACAACAGGTTGGTTGTCATTTGGGTGCGCACGTAATAGAGGCATTAAGCCCACTTTATCTTCTTGTCCTAAGCATAAAAATAATTCGCCTTTGCAAGTGATGCGAACGCGATTGCATTGCTCGCAAAAGTTATGGCTATGCGGTGAGATAAAACCAATTTTTGTTTTACTACCGTTTATCTGCCAATAACGTGCTGGCCCGCCACTGTTATGTGTGCTTGATGTAAGTGAGTGCTTGCTTTGTAATAGTTTTAATGTATCTGAATTATTAACGTAAGTATCATCACGGTCATGATTCACATCACCTAATGGCATTTCTTCAATAAAACTAATATCAATATTCTTACTTATCGCGTACTCAACTAAATCTGTTGCTTCGTCATCGTTAACACCGCGCATTAGCACTGCATTAAGTTTGATGCCTTCAAAGCCGGTTTTAATGCAAGCATCAATACCTGCAAGTACTTTATCTAAGCTACCTACTCGCGTTATCTTTTTAAAGCGATCTGCTTTCAAGCTATCAATTGAAATATTGATTCGTTTAACCCCGGCTTTTTTTAGGTTTGCGGCATGTTGCACTAATTGGCTACCATTAGTTGTAATGACTAGTTCTTGCAAACCGTCAAGTTGACCGATTTGATCAAATAGCCACATCGCATTTTTACGAACTAACGGTTCGCCACCTGTAATACGAACTTTTTTAACACCAAGCTGGACAAACACATTAACAAGTCGCGCACACTCCTCTAAAGTTAAGACTTCTTCACGCGGTAAAAATGTCATCTCTTCTGACATGCAATAAACGCATCGGAAGTCACAGCGATCAGTAATTGATAGACGAATATAGTCAACTGTGCGACCAAATTGATCGACAAGTGATGGTTTTTTCGGATTAATATGCTGCATATGGCAATAATTTTAAAAAAAAGTGGATAAAGCTATATTCTATGCGCTTTTTACGCTTTAACAACAATTAGATTCAGTATATTATATTACGTCAGAATATGCATAATTATGAAACATAATTGAGACATGGAAACTACTTTGCAGAAATTAGAAAGTCAAGAACTAGAACGTATAGAAATACATATTTCCGCACATCAGGATGTGCCAGGCGGTCTGTTACCTTTATTGCATGCCATTCAAGATGATATTGGATATGTGCCTGAAAGCATTTATCCTAACATTTCAAGTGCAATGGCTTTATCTGTGGCAGAAGTTCATGGCTTTGTGACTTTTTATCATCATTTTCGAACGCATCAAAAAGGTAAGCATGTGCTTCAAATTTGCCGTGCAGAGTCATGCCAAGCGATGGGGTGCAGTAAGCTAGAAGAGAAAATTAAACAAATGTTAGCGATTGACTACCATGAAACGACTATAGATAAAACGATTTCTTTAGAGCCAGTTTATTGCTTAGGTAATTGTGCACTTTCGCCTGCGGTGATGATGGATGAGGAGGTCTATGGACGAGTCGATGTAGAAAAAATGGCTGAATTAATTAGTGAAGCGAGGTCTAACTAATGGTTAAAGTATATGTGCCGCGAGACTCTAGTGCGCTTTCACTAGGCGCTAATAAAACGGCGGATGCAATTGCTGCCGAATCGAAAAATCGTGGTATTGAAATCGACCTGATCCGTAATGGATCACGCGGTATGTTCTGGTTAGAGCCGATGATCGAAGTTGAAACAGCAAAAGGCCGTGTTGCCTATGGGCCAGTACAGCCCAAAGATGTTGGGGAATTATTTGATGCTAATTTTTTAGCTGGTGGAGATTTTGCGCTTAGTTTAGGTTTGACAGAAGAAATTCCCTATTTTAAGAAACAACAACGCCTAACTTTTGCACGTGCTGGTATTACTGATCCTGTTTCATTAGAAGACTATATTGAGCATGATGGCTATAAAGGCTTACATAATGCACTCAAAATGACGCCAGTTGATATTGTAAAAGCAGTGACGGATTCTGGTTTACGTGGGCGTGGTGGTGCAGCTTTTCCTACAGGCATTAAATGGAATACCGTGTTAAATGCGCCTGCAGATCAAAAATATATAGTATGTAATGCTGATGAGGGTGATTCGGGTACATTTTCTGACCGTATGGTCATGGAAAATGATCCTTATGTATTGATTGAAGGCATGGCCATTGCAGCTGTTGCTGTTGGAGCAACACAAGGTTATATCTATTTACGTAGTGAATACCCGCATGCCTTGGCTATTTTAAATGAGGCTATTGCCAAGGCAAGCGCTGCGGGTTACTTAGGTGAGAATATATGTGGTTCTAAGTTTGAATTTAATTTAGAAGTGCGGCGAGCAGCGGGTGCTTATATATGTGGAGAAGAAACCTCAATGCTTGAAAGCTTAGAAGGTAAGCGAGGTTTAGTACGGTTTAAACCACCACTACCAGCAATTGAAGGCTTGTTTGGGAAACCAACTGTCGTTAATAATGTCATAAGCTTAGCGACTATACCAATTATTTTGGATAAAGGTGGTCAGTTTTATGCCGATTATGGCATGGGACGCTCACGCGGTACTTTGCCAATACAATTGGCAGGTAATATTAAAAATGGCGGCTTAGTAGAATTGGCATTTGGTGCTACATTGAGAGAATTACTTTATGACTTTGGCGGTGGCTCTGCCACAGGCCGGCCAATACGTGCTGTGCAAGTTGGTGGCCCTCTTGGTGCGTACCTGCCAGAAAGCCAGTTCGATACGCCTTTAGATTATGAAGCTTTTTCTAAAATTTGGGCAGTCTTAGGTCATGGAGGTATTGTGGCTTTTGACGACAGTGTCGATATGTCAAAAATGGCGCGTTACGCTTTTGAGTTCTGTGCAATAGAAAGCTGTGGCAAATGTACGCCATGTCGGATAGGTTCTGTACGTGGCGTTGAAGTAGTTGATAAGATTACCTCAGGTGAGGACCTTACAAAGAATGTTCAAGTATTGCGAGATCTTTCCAATACTATGTTGAATGGGTCATTGTGCGCAATGGGTGGCATGACGCCATATCCTGTGTTAAGTGCAATTAATAATTTCCCTGAAGATTTTGGTTTAGACAAAAAAGAGGCTGACGCTTAAAGCGTTAAGGATAATTAATATGGATGATATTAAATACACTACTGTTAAACCAAAAGCATTAAAGCATGATGCAGATAAAGATTACGGCACTCCTGAATCTAAAAGTGAAATACAAATCACTTTGAATATTGACGGTGTTGATGTGACAGTACCTGAGGGTACTTCTATCATGCGTGCTGCGCAAATTAGCGGTGTAACAGTACCGAAATTATGCGCGACAGATTCACTAGAAGCCTTTGGTTCGTGTCGCTTATGCTTGGTTGAGATCGAAGGGCGTCGTGGTATGCCTGCTTCTTGTACTACGCCAGTTGCTGAAGGTATTAACGTTAAGACCCAGACTGACAAATTAGCGGATGTGCGACGTGGGGTAATGGAGTTGTATATTTCAGACCACCCCTTAGATTGTTTGACTTGTTCAGCGAATGGCGATTGCGAATTGCAAGATATGGCAGGGGCTGTAGGTTTGCGAGAAGTACGTTATGGCTATGAGGGAGAAAATCATTTAGATGCTGAAAAGGATGAATCGAATCCGTATTTCACTTTCGATCCAAGCAAATGCATTGTTTGTTCACGTTGCGTACGCGCATGTGAGGAAACACAAGGTACGTTTGCACTGACAATTGAGGGGCGTGGATTTGAAAGTAAAGTATCAGCAGGCAATAAAGACTTTTTAGATTCAGAATGTGTCTCGTGTGGTGCTTGTGTGCAAGCTTGTCCTACCGCTACATTGATGGAAAAAACAGTCATTGAGGCAGGTACGCCAGAACATAAAGTCACAACGACTTGTGCTTATTGTGGTGTTGGTTGTAGCTTTGATGCTGAGATGAAAGGCGACGAAGTCGTGCGCATGACGCCAAATAAAGATGGTGGTGCAAATCATGGTCACTCTTGTGTGAAAGGTCGTTTTGCTTGGGGTTATGCCACACATCAAGATCGCATTACAACGCCAATGATAAGAAAAAGTATTCATGATGAATGGCAGCCAGTCAGTTGGGATGAAGCATTTGATTATGCAGCTAGTGAGATTAAACGCATCCAAGCTAAATATGGTAAAGACGCAGTGGGTGGGATAACATCTTCTCGTTGTACTAATGAAGAAGTGTATGTCACGCAAAAACTAGTTAGGGCTGTATTTGGAACTAATAATGTTGATACCTGTGCGCGTGTTTGCCATAGCCCTACAGGTTACGGTTTAAAACAAACTTTAGGCGAGTCTGCGGGCACACAAACGTTTGATTCTGTGATGAAGTCAGATGTGATTTTCATTATAGGTGCAAATCCTACAGATGCACACCCAGTGTTCGGTTCGGTAATGAAAAGAAGGTTGCGTGAGGGTGCAAAGTTAATTATTGCTGATCCACGTGCGATAGACCTTGTAGAAAGCTCACCGCATATACGTGCAGATTATCATTTAAATTTACGTCCAGGTGCAAACGTCGCGCTGGTTTCTGCCATGGCACATGTTGTCGTGACAGAAAGTTTGGTCAAAGAAGATTATGTAAAAGAACGCTGTGAATGGGATTCATTTGAAAAATGGTGCGATTTTGTTTCGCAACCTGAAAATTCACCAGAAAGTTTAGCTGTCGATTTAGGCATAGACCCTGAAAAAGTCCGTGAAGCAGCTCGTTTATTTGCAACTGGTGGGAATGCAGCAATTTATTATGGTTTAGGTGTAACAGAACATAGCCAAGGTTCAACGGCTGTTATGGGTATTGCTAATTTAGCGATGGCGACAGGTAATCTTGGCCGTGAAGGTGTTGGTGTAAACCCGTTACGTGGACAAAATAATGTACAAGGCTCATGTGATATGGGTTCAATGCCACATGAGTATCCTGGTTACCGTCATGTTTCCGATGAAGCAGCTCACGCGCAATTTGAAGCTGCTTGGGGAACTGAATTAAGTACCGACCCAGGTTTGCGAATTCCAAATATGTTGGATTTAGCCACAGAAGGTAGCTTTAAAGGTTTGTATTGTGTGGGTGAGGATATTGCACAATCTGATCCAGATACGCAGCATGTGACGCATGCTTTAGAGAGTATGGAATGCGTGATTATTCAAG
>CAZJUK010000077.1:0-9354 GCA_964549145.1 uncultured Methylophilaceae bacterium | reverse complement strand
GAAAGTCTAATAAAAAACCAGCGTCGGCAACGGGTGTACAAAGAACAAAGAAGCTCCAAGTGAGTAATGAAGCAACACCTCCAGTTAAGAAATTATATTGATAAGTTAAATAAGAAAAATAAGTTAATAACGTTATACATAACAATAAAAACTTTATAATTACCTGAGTCCTAGGGTGTTTCATTACAAGCCTCTAACTTCTAGCATCAGCAGACCAGCTTTGCTCTATCCGATTGTATGTATTGATCAAGGGACTTCTACTCATAAACAATCGGTTAGGTTTATTTGAGACTGACCCAAGTAGCGGTAGTGTAAATTTTGGCATTTAATTATTAATGATTTCATACTCTTAATTTGTAGAATTAATTATTGTTTATTTCCTGCTCTAAACTATGAATTTTCTGCAATAGAGCTAGGGAAATGCACATTCCGTTAATATCAAGTTCAAAATCCTCTTTTAATCTAGATACTTTACGGAGCAGGATAATAAGAGTGCTACTAAATTGATTGGATTCGGTGTCTTGGGGTATTAAGGCACCATTATCTAACAAGAGCTGGATATCCGATTTTGTTAGTCCAGATAATTGAGTCAATTCCTCATAAGAAACCAAGTGTGTATCAGCAAGCCATGTAACATCTGAAAGGTCAACAATCATCTTAATCTCCTAGTTTAAATGTTGGCGCGGATTGAAATGTGATATTTCGGCTAAGTCTTGCATTAATTTCTTTTCTTTCTCGGATAGCTCTGGAGGTATAACAATTTGAATGACCGCATAAAGATTTCCATTTCCATTTTTCTTATCTGGCAACCCTTTATTCGAAAGTCTTAATTTTTTACCTGAATTACTACCTTGGGGAAGCTTCATGTTGACCGCCCCATGCAATGTTGGCACTTCAATAGTTTTACCTAATCCTGCTTCCCATGGGGTGACAGGTATATCCACATAAAGATCATACCCATCCGTTTTAAAATAAGCATGAGGGTCAAAGTGTATATTGAGATAGAGGTCGCCGCTGACACCCCCATTTAGGCCTTTACCACCTCTGCCTCTTAGTCGTAGCCTTTGTTTATCGACTATCCCTTTTGGTATTCGGACTTTAAATGTTCTTGGTGAGTTTTGCACGCGCCCATCATCCATATATTCTGGTACGACTAAATCAATGTTTAACTGAGCGCCGTTGAATACATCTTCAAGTGAGAAGTTGGCCGCGACTTCATAGTCTTGTCCAGGGCGCTGCACACTACTACGATATTGAGTTGAACCATTTGAGCCACCACCAAATTGAGCAAACAAGTCTGAAAAATCCATATCCTCGAAAGAACTAGAACCTTGATTTTGGTTTGCAGTCCAATCTGGAGGTGGTTTAAAACCTTGGCTTTTTGGCTGATTCCCTAAGGCATCATAAGCTGCACGCTTTTCTTTATCTTTTAAAACATTGTAGGCTTCCCCAATTTCTTTGAATTTAACCTCAGCATTCTCTTCTTTGGAAATGTCAGGATGAAATTTATGCGCAAGTTTCTTATAAGACTTTTTAAGATCATCACCTGAAACAGTTTTTGGAACTCCAAGCACTTTGTAATAATCTTTATATTCCAATTAATAACTCCCTATTTATATTGCATATAGTCTTATAAACCCATAAGAGTTTTCTGGATAAGTAACCCCTATTGCTACCGTCAAAGTAGCCCTCTGTTGTTGTTCAGTTAAGTTCTAAATATATTAATATTCAAACTTATAGTATACCTCGACATCATAATAAATATTTTTTCCAGATACGCTTAGATGTATTACTATAAATCCAATAAAAGTTAAGTATCTAGGCAAATAACTGGTCGATTCTGTTAGAAAATAGGGTTGTCATGGCAGGCTACTAGTCAACATATCTATCCATTAAAACGTTAATCTATATTTGCGTAATTAAACACATCATACATCGGCTCAATCTCGTTGTTTCTAAGTGCTTTGCCTTATTAAGGGCTTACTCTTTAACCCAGTGCCTTGTATCCTGTATTCGGATTGTTGCAAAGTGCTTTTCATTTATACCTACTAATTTTTAAAATGGACTATCTGCAGCTATAAGCCATCCAACAAAACCAGTATATTGATACTCCCATGTTCTTCAATTAGCCTATCGAATATCACTATCCATCTATCCTTATCTTCAGAATCAATTTTTCAGGACACCGCAACACCTGTGGAGGCGCCTTCGCTTTCCGATAATATTGGAATCATCACTCGTACCTTAAGCTAATGGTAATTATTTAAAATTGATAATGGATAGATTATTTTCTGGACGGACTCACCGGACAGCTGTTAATGCCTAGGAGCGAGTACAAAGGACACATACCAAACATCCCGGTTAGCAGCGGCACAATGCCAATATAGGCCCAAACGCCTATTGTCTGAGTAGCAGCCAGGCCGATTAGAACCAAGCCAGCGCAAACTCGCAGCGAGCGATCTAGCACACTTTCATTCTTTTTTATGTTGCTTCTCCTTTTTTAAAGCTTTATGCCACCTTTTAAGTGGTAAATAAGAACTAACTTCGTTCTAGCACGTGCGACGTGAAACTTTTTCTTTTCTCCCACTTTCTAGTCTGTGTAAGGAAATCGTGCTGAGTGTTATAGTCGTAAAAAAAACAGTTTTCAACTAATTTAAAACAAACTAAAAGTTAATAAATTAAGCAGCAATGAAACAATAAACACCAGCAGCAAACACTACAATACGGGCAAGCACTTAATGGAAAGTATTGTTACAACTAATTAAAAATAGATTATTGATATATGTTAAAGATTCGGATTAAAAATCTGCGTTTCACTGGTTCAATTCCAGTTCTGGTCACAAACAAAGGTTAGCCTTCCAGAGATGTGAGGCTTTCCCATTTTTAAAACTTACTAGTTCATGTAGGCGCTAGTGTAAGCATATTAGTTTCGATACTATGGATGTGAAAAAAACAACGCATAAGCTGGTCTAGTGTTATCAATTAATTACTTTTCATCGCAGCACCTGTTGCAGTAACCATCAACATCAATTTTCCGATCACAGAAAAATTGAACTGCCCGACACTGGTTAATAGTTAGCTTATTCCACTGTCACAGTGATCTTTTTCGAAATAATCGGCTTATTATGCGGTATATGTGCATAGTTACCTAACAATAGTTGTAATGTGTGCTTACCTGGTGGTAGTCTGATTTCCGTTTCTGTTTGCCCGCCGCCAAAATGCTTTATTTTATCAGTTGACATAAGTGGCTGAGTCAAATCTGGCAGCACATCAGTATCTATCAAAAGATGATGGTGGCCAGTATTTTTTTGATCGGTACCAGCCGGAGCGACGCCCATATTTCTTAGGCCAAAAATTACTTTAACCCTTTCCTGTACAGTTTGACCATCGTTAGGGAAGATAAAATAGGCTTCCGCATTTGAAGGTGATTCTGAAACTATTCTTGCTGCGAAAACACTTATTGATGATATTAGTAGCGCTAATAACGCAATGATCACTCTTTTTTTCATTCTCGTTCCCTTCTTTCTATTTTGTGCTGCAGTAATGTTCAAAGTATTATAATGTTTAAATTAAGAGGCTTCTTGAGGAATCCCGCTTGAATGATAGGTTAGGTTGCACTTTGCTACTCAGGCTTAAGGCGAGTAACAAGCATTATATAAATACCAAAGTGACAATTACTATCCAAATGAGGCCAAATATTCTTATTAAGCGTGGTTGAATGTGACTTTTAAAACCATCAGGAACCATCTTCAATTTTTGCATAAGCGAAAACTGAAAGTCTAGAAAGCTTTGAAACCCACTTGGCTGAAATAAAAGCCATAAGCCGAAAAGTAAAAGAAATATTACTGGAAAGTGATTAGTCAAATTATTACCCATTGAAAACCTAAAGCTCCGGCTATACGGCCACCTGCTTTTGGCGTTCCGCTTAGTGCAGCTTGTTATGTGATCTTTCGCTAACAGTGTAAGACTATTACACAAATATGACTATTATTTTATAGCTAATCGAACTTTTTTAAAGATGAAAAACAACGAACTAAAAAAGCCAATTATTATACATATAGTCCCTAATGGCATAAAAAAAATTCATGTAAAAGTCCATTTTCATCAATATATTGGTAATACATATTTTCCATATAAATGAAAGTTACTTCCAATACCAATAATCAAAATCTTATCTTTAAACTTATTATTTACAATATTTCCTACCCATAATGCACCGCATCAGCGGCCAAGCTTTAGGTGTGTTCATCTGTATGTGTTTGTTATGAGGCAGTTAGAATTTTTGATTGTTTTTAACCCCTAGATTGTTGATTTTTGTTTTCCCAAGCATTTCCAATAGCGGGTTTCTAGAAAACCTGAGAACCGGATAAAAAATTGACGAAGTTTTTTTTGATTTAAACATCCAATAATTAAAACGATTAAGTACTCCTGAGCGACTACTTACCAATGCCAACTTATGTATGGCATCAGAGCTATAATAAAGATGATCTCCTATTTCCAAAACCATTCCCTAGTCGATGCCGATGTCGAGGCCTTGTGCCGCGATCTCATTCATTACATCACTGCTTTCCCTTGCATCTACAATGCGTAAATCACCCACACTTTCTCTGATTCTCACTATCTGGCAATATGCATTGCAAGTAGGACATTCACGGTCATACACAAGCAATATCTCTTTACGCTACATCGGGTGGCTCTTGCCTCGTAACTTTTAAATTAAAAGGCTACCTAAGTAGTCTCGCTTTGATGATCATCTAAGCCTTTCTTCGTATTACACGCTTAAGTTTATTTGCTTTGAGTAAGCTGGGTTAATTTACTTGCGATTTCATCTGCATCTTCTGGACTCAAAGGCCTAACAGAGGCCTCAATATTAGTCAGCGCTTGCTGGTCTTTCTGCAAATAAGCAATCCGAGATAAAGCATTTAACGCACCCAACTTACGCGCATTTAAACTAACAGCTTTTGTAAAGTGTGCTTTTGCCGCCACAATATCACCACCACCCTCTTGTGCCAGCCCTAAATAATACCAAGCATCTATTGATGCTGGTTCTACTTTAGTCCACTTCTGGGCAATCTCTTTTAGCGCCGGCCACTCTTTATTTTGATACGGAACCACCACCTGCATAAAAGCAGGTCTTTCGACTAAAGGTACAGACCAAAAAGGCACTTCCATGGTCTGGAAGTCATTAATTGCTGGCGCCTTCATTAACGCTTT
The DNA here is from genome assembly GCA_964549145.1 of uncultured Methylophilaceae bacterium. Taxonomy (GTDB): domain Bacteria; phylum Pseudomonadota; class Gammaproteobacteria; order Burkholderiales; family Methylophilaceae. The sequence goes on along the minus strand of CAZJUK010000077.1, from coordinate 4,140 downwards.
TATCCACTCAACTGGAATATGATAATAATTGCCTCTACCCGGGCTTTTAAAGGTTGAAATGCCAACCAGATTAAACTGCTGATCAAACAATGCGCCACCGCTAGAGCCTAAGTGAAACTGCACATCTGATTGAATAATATAACCGCCCTGAAAAGGATATAAGGCCTTAACTGTTCCATGCGATGGCTGTGGCACATTACCCCCTCTGGGATAACTTAAGCTAAAAAGCGGTTCCCCATATTTTAGCGTTGCTGTATCACGCAACGGAACAGACTTGAGTGGCAGCTGATCAAACTGAAGTAAACATAAATCACGTTTCCAGTCTGCTTTAATTGCCTTAGGGTAATAACCCTCACGATGCTTCGCGACATGAGCGCCTGACGAATTGGCAATTACATGGCAATTCGTTGCCACATACTCATCACTTACCACCACCCCTGAAGCCCGACCAGTTCGCCCATCAAATTTTGTCGTCACCAATACCACTGAATGGCTTAACGCCAAGCGCTCTGCAAAAGTAGGTCGCGCCAAACTGCTCGGCACATAAAGTTAACAAAAAACAACGGTTAGTATTCTCTTCATCTCAAGCACGCCGTCCTATGGTCATCATAAATCATTATATACATAGGAATCGTGTTTTTACGGCATTCTTAATCTCATTAAGCATAAGCACGCCGTCTCTTGCGATGTAAGCATCAATCGCCTCTCGAAACCCTGCCTGTGCAGTTTGTATCCCCAGTAAGGAATTTAGCGCAAGAAAAACTAAAGTGATTAAAAAAATAGATTAGTTATTTTTTAATCATTGGAAATAACCTTGTCATAAAGCTTAATTTCAGCCGCAAAAGGGGCGCAACATTATTTTAATGCGCCATTTGTCCTTTAGGTTTGCGTATAGTTATTTCCATCCCTTTATCTAATAAATTATTTTTAGCATTGTTGACTGGCGGAAGATCACTCGACACTTTTTTAGCCACAGAATCTTTTGGGTGCTTATAGTCGCCAGGATCTTTGAAATCTCCTTTAGCTAGATTTTTTCGTACTTTAAGTGTCGTAAACATACCACCCATTTCAATTGGTCCAAATTGTCCTTTACCCATCATCATCGGCAGAGTGTTTTCTGGCAAAGGCATATCCATCATCTCAGCCATATCGCTCATTTCTGACATGCCAGTTTTACCCATAGCCATATAACCCGGCACCAAGGCAGAAAATGTATCGGCAATACCCTTTTGACTGATACCTATCATATTAGGTAAATCATGCCCCATCGCATTCATTGTGTGATGTGATTTATGACAATGGAGTGCCCAGTCACCAAGCTCATCAGCAAAGAATTCTATTGCGCGCATTTGGCCTACAGCTATATCAGCAGTCACCTCTGGCCATCTGGCTGTTTTAGGTATCCAGCCGCCATCGGTACAAGTAACCTCAAACTCATGTCCATGTAAATGTATTGGATGGTTGGTCATAGTCAGATTACCTACTCGCACTCTTAATTTTTCACCTTGCTTGGCGACTATTGGTGAAATGCCAGGGAATACGCAGCTATTAAATGTCCATAAATTAAATTCCAGCATGGTATTCGTTTTGGGTAAGTAACTACCTGGTTTAATATCATAAGCATTGAGTAAAAACACATAATCTCTATCAACCACCATAAACTTTGGGTTTTTGGGATGCGTTACCCATGAACCCATCATGCCCATAGCCATTTGTGTCATTTCATCGGCATGCGGATGATACATAAAAGTGCCCGCCCGCCTTGCTACAAACTCATATACATAGGTTTGGCCAGGCTTAATAGACGGTTGTGTTAAGCCGCTCACGCCATCCATACCATTAGGTAGTCGCTGCCCGTGCCAGTGCACGCTTGTATGCTCGGGTAACTTATTTGTCACATAAATGCGTACGTTGTCACCTTCAACTACTTCAATAGTGGGGCCTGGGCTTTGCCCGTTATAACCCCATAGGTTGGCTATCATCCCTGGTGCTATTGTTCGTTTTACAGGTTCGGCAACCAAATGAAACTCTTTTACATTGTTTCTCATGCGCCAAGGTAAGCTCCAACCATTCAAGGTGGTCACTGGATGATAAGGGCGACCGGTGCTAGGTGTTAACAAAGGTTGCGTATCAGCGTTATCCATCATTACTGGTTCTGGAATAGCCGCCAATGCAACTTTACTTACCGCACTCATTGCCACCCCTGCTGCGCCCATTTGTAAAAATTTTCTTCTATCCATTTTAATCTCTCCTTATTCTTCTAATGGTGTGCCAACAAGTACCATTTCTAAATCACTCTCTGCCAACCAGAAATCTTTTAAACTTTCGATATAACCATTTACAGCCAATACTTGCTCACGCGCTGCCGACATCAGCTCAAATGGACTCATTAGCATGCCGTTATAGCGAAGTAAGCTTTCGTCTAGTATTTTTTTTCTTAATGGCACAACCTCATCACGATAATTTTTAGCTATTTCAAAGCTGGTTGTATACTGACTATATTGGGCCCTTACTTGCGAAGCGGCTTCAATAGTTTGATTACTGACAGATTGCATGGCTTGTTCATACATAGCTTGTGCACGTTGAACTCTAGCGGTACCGAAATCAAAAATTGGCAATTCAAACCGTAGCTCAACGCCTCTTTTTACAGGGTCTCCGCGCCTCCCTTCTAATAATCTAGCTGGTCCAATTTCCAGCATATTAATAAGACGTGTTGTTTTAGTCAGCCCCAGTTGTTTTGCAAGCGCTTCAGTATTGTTTCGCATTTGTTGTAAATCTATTCGCTTAGAAAAGTCATCTGCTTTCACTTGTTTTAAATCAGCGTCAGTGTTTGGTAATGCAGCTAAACGTAAGGGCAGCATAAATTCTTTAGGATGCTTCAAACCGAGTAAGCGTGTTAAACCCTCTTCTGCTTGCAAGCATTGGTTTTCAGCCTGTTTAAGTGCTAATGAAGTTTCAATATAAAAACTTTGTTCACGGCCTTCATCCAAGGCATTCCAATTACCTGCTTGTCGCATGCGTTTAGCAAGCGCGTAAGTAGCGCCAGCAGAGTTATTGACCAGCTTTAAATAGTCCATATTCTGTTTAGCTGCTAACGCTCGAATATAAGCATTACGCGTTTGCCTAGCCAAACCTAGCACCTTCAATACGATGCGATTTTGCGTGGCGGCAAAGCGTTGTTTTTCAATGGCTGTGGCTTTATCAATGGTGAATAATGCAAATATATTCATGGTAAGGCTTTGCTCGATAGTGTAATCACCATTAGTTCTAGCGTAGAGCATCGAAAAACTTGGGTTAGGCAAACGACCTGCTTGTACTAAATTAGCTTCGGCTAATTGCAGATCGTAAAACTCTGCTTGCAGTTGTTTGTTATTAAGCAAGGCTAATTGAACTGCATCTTTTTGGCTTAATGGCATCTTTAGTAATGTATTAATTTGCTTTGCATTGCCGGCTTTAAGCGCGTTAGTCTTCGCCCAGACTGGCGTTTGCTTAATATGCTGCTGCGTAGCCTTTTGTACAGCGTCAAAACCACCGTCATCACTAAACGTAGCGCAACTGCTTAAGCCAAGCATTGTCATGCTTAAAAATATTTTTCTTAAAATCGCAACGGTTGTTTGTTGCATGGGAACCTCCTACTTTATAAAATCAAAAACATTGGACGGAATCGTCCTATGAGTTTAATTAAAGATAGGTGGCTTAATAATTGATGGGGGTTGAATTGAAACGAAGCTTATCTTGATAAGTACATACTTAGATGAAGCTTTAGGAAGCGTTTTAAAAGAAATAAAGTCTCTAAAAGTAGCACTTGAAGTAACAAGCGCACACGACACACAATCTGAGCATCGGGCTGATTTTCCATTAATCTGCGCGCTATTATCATGACAGTTAACAGTAGCATTTGCATTAGGCTGCTCATCTGAAGAGGACTCTCTTTCTAACATCATTTGAGTGCTCATTACCTGCGCTACTGATATGCTTATCGGTAGCCAACACAATAGTAAGATACACAAAATCCTTTTCATAGAATTAGGATATAGTTAAAACAAATTAAGTTCAACTGCTTTACTCAATGAATTTAACACAATTAATTATCTAAACATAGAAACACTCTAGGGGAAATCAATGCATGTCTTATATTTT
>CAZJUK010000076.1:0-9390 GCA_964549145.1 uncultured Methylophilaceae bacterium | reverse complement strand
CGCAACACGCCCAACATAAAGTAACGTCGATCTATCTTTATCAATGCCATATTTTTCTTTAAAAAGTTCAGTATCTGCATTGGCAAAACTGGCTGGTAGCATACCTGTTGGAATCACCTCTGCTTGAGCAGTAACCCCGTAGGTTCTCAGCACGTCTAACATCGGCTGTGATGGTGAAACAATCGCATCTACAGCATTGCATTGTCTTTTTGAAACGATGCGTGCGATACTCCTGGCAATAGACTTAGGAAACCACGGGCAATAATGATGTAAATAATCTTCAAAAAATGTGTGATAGGTTTCTATACAAGGAATATTAAGTATTTTCGCAAATTTTAATCCCAAAAAATGTGCAATGAATGGCGTGTTAATATGAATCAAATCATATTCCGCTGCCTGCAAGTTAGGTAGTAATGTTAATGCCTCAGTATATTTCATCAGCTTATCTTCGGGATCAAAAAAAATACTTCTTGCGGACACACGCATGATAGACTTTCCTTTAACATTTAAGTCTCCAGCGGCTCCATAATTTGGTGCTATTAGATCAACCTGATGCCCCAGCAACGCCAGTTGCCCAGCAAATGTTTTTATTGAAGTCGACACCCCATTTACTCTTGGGAAATATACATCTGATATAAATAAAATTTTCATTGGCTATGACTCGTCAGAATTAAAGTAGTCAGGGATGTTTTATGGTTTTAATATGACACTTTAGCGAACATTAATACCAATAGTCTAATACAAGCCATATTAAGCATTTAATTAATATACGCTATGATTAAAAAATAGGATTAAAACGACAAACTCGAAGAGATAATTGACATTGCAGTGCCTATGACAGCACCTGCCAACACATCACTTGGATAATGCAACCCTAGCACAACACGTGAGATTGCCACCATAGTAGTAAATGGGATGACTAACACGGCAAAAGCAGGGTAATACATCATAATCATTAAACTAAAAATCACGGCATGTAAGGTATGACCAGATGGAAAGCTAAAGTAGTCTAAAGGTTCGCCCGTCAGCCAAACATCTTGTAGCACTTGATGAGGCCTAGGGCGCAACGTTTTACCTTTCAACCATTTATATACTAGGGTGCCTGTCAACCCTGTCAGCAATACGTGTAGCACAGGCAACCAACTGGACTGACCCTTTATCATCAGAATAGCGAGCAGTAACGTATACCAAAATACACCATCACCTAATCGGCTCATCAACCTAAACCAATGACGAATTAGATAATACTGGCTAGTCTGACTGACTTTAATGCACAAGGCACTATCGAAATGATTCATTCGGGAGAGATAAACACGCATTTTGTTTGTCATCACAACCTCTTTTACTTGTTGCATAGGTTGTTACAATGCGCTGTGAATATGTCAGTTAAATGAATCTAGAATGAAGTTTTTATTAAGTTTAGCATTGGTAAATAAGTTGTACAAAGTAATCAATCAGGTAAGAACTATTGATGTTTTACCCCCTATGTTAACTTAACCGCCTCACTTCTCTGGCAATACTCTCAGCTAATGCTTGTATCTGTGTTTGGTTTTGCCCTTCTACCATGACACGAACCTTCGGCTCAGTACCTGAAGCACGAAGCAGTACACGCCCAGACTCTTTAAGCTCAGCCTCTGCATGTTGAACTGCAGCTTTAATTTCCGTATTGTCTAAATCAAACTTTTCTTTGATGGTGACGTTAATTAATACTTGTGGGAATAACTGCAATTCTTGTGCAAGTTCAGCTAAGGTTTTCCCGCTCAATCTCATGGCCTTTAGTACTTGCAAAGCAGCAATAATGGCATCACCACTACTATGCTTGTCTAAGGTTAAAATATGGCCTGAGTTTTCACCGCCTAAAATCCAATTGCGTTTTCTCATTAATTCCAACACATAGCGATCACCGACATTGGCACGCTCGAATGGGATTTGTAGTTTTTGTAGGGCTTGCTCTAATGCCAAGTTAGTCATTAAAGTACCTGCCACTCCACCTTTTAATTTACCTTTTGCATACAAATCTAAAGCAATAATATAAAGCAATTGATCGCCATCTAATAATTCACCTTTGGCATCGACCATTAATACGCGGTCTCCGTCACCATCAATCGCGATACCTAAATCGGCCTTTTCTTGCAGTACTGTTTTTTGGAGCAATTCAGGATGGGTAGAACCAACGTCTTTATTAATATTCAAACCGTCAGGTTGATCGCCAATGGCTACTACTTCTGCTCCTAATTCATGAAACACATCGGGCGCAACATGATAAGTAGCTCCGTGTGCACAGTCAACAACCACCTTAAGACCTCTTAAGTCTAAATAATTAGGTAAAGTGCTTTTACAAAACTCAACGTATCGACCTGCAGCATCATCAATACGACGGGCTTTACCTAATTGGTCAGACTCCATTACTTGCATCGGCTTGTCTAGCTCAGCTTCAATTGCAAATTCAACTTCATCTCCTAACTTTTCACCTATGCTAGAAAAAAACTTAATTCCATTATCGTAATAAGGATTGTGAGAAGCAGAAATAACAATGCCTGCTTGTGCACGCAGTGCACGTGTGAGGTAAGCAACAGCCGGCGTGGGCATTGGCCCTGTAAGTAAAACATCCACACCAGCCGCTGAAAGCCCTGCCTCTAATGCGGCCTCTAACATGTAGCCAGAAATTCGTGTATCTTTACCTATCAACACTGCAGGCCTAGCCCCCTTTGCCATATTAGATTCTAATGCAGTCAGCACCTTACCTGCGGCATAACCCAAACGCATTATAAATTCTGGTGTAATTTTATCCTCGCCTACACGACCTCTAATACCATCTGTTCCGAAATATTTTTTTTTCATTGCCTACCTTTTTTATTAGCTTTAAGCGTTATATTAAAGTTGTTTTATATTTTCTATGCCATTACATTTACAATTTTCAATGCTTCTACTGTTGCAGCAACATCGTGTACACGCAATATTTTCGCACCTTTCAGTGCGGAAATTACTGATGCAGCAATGCTAGCGTAAAGTCGCGCATCTATGTCACTGCCTGTCACTTGGCCTAAAACTGATTTACGTGACAAGCCGACTAAGAGTGGGCGACCTAAGCTCTCAAATACGTGCAACTGTTTAATTAAACTGATATTGTGCGCTCTCGTTTTTCCAAAGCCAAAGCCCGGATCTAATACAATACGTTCAGCATCAATACCCGCTTGTATACATTGCGATAATCTCTCTGTCAAAAACAATGTAACTTCAGTCAATACATTCTTGTATAGTGGGTTATCTTGCATGTTCTGCGGCATTCCTTGCATGTGCATTAAACACACACCAACATCCACATTTGCAACTACGTCTATTGCACCAGGTTCTTGTAGCGCACGTACGTCATTAACTATGGAAGCACCTGCATTAATTGCTGCTTGCATAACTTGCGGTTTATAAGTATCGATAGAGACTGGAATATCAACTTGGCTAGCCAAGGCTTCAATCACAGGGATTACGCGATCGAGCTCTTCTTGCAATGCTACTGGTGCAGCATTGGGCCGCGTAGACTCGCCTCCAATATCTAAAAAATCAGCACCTTCTTGTGTGAGTTGCAAGCCATGTTGTATTGCTAATGCTTTTTTAGAAAACTGACCGCCATCAGAAAAAGAGTCGGGCGTTACGTTTACTATGCCCATGACACGGGTATGTGATAAATCTATTTTAAATTTTGCACAGTTAAAAATCATATAATCGATGATTATAATAAACAAAGCTAGAAAAAAACAAGGCTAGCTTCAAAAGAAGCCAGCCCTTTATTCTAACCTAAATTAGTGAATGTTAAGTTTTGGCTGTGGGTTGCGGTTTAGGGCCAATTTTACCACTAGTCGCATTACCGTCACTACCACCGCTGGATTTATTAATCTTTTGACGTGGCTTGGGTGCACGCACTGGCACGCCATCCATAATGTCATTAATTTGATCAGCATTGATCGTTTCATATTCCATCAACGCAGCAGTCATTGCTTCGACTTTATCACGATTCCCTTCTAACAATTGACGTGCAATCGTATACTGTTCGTCTAGAATTCGGCGTATTTCAGCATCTACTTTTTGCTGGGTAGCTTCAGATACAGTTTTAGAACTCATACTACCTAAAAATGAATCTTGTTCATCACCAGCATACACCATTGTTCCTAGTGCATCTGACATACCGTACTTAGTTACCATGTCTCTGGCTAGCTTAGTCGCACGTTCAAAATCATTTGCAGCACCTGTAGACATCTGGTTCATAAACACCTCCTCAGCAATACGACCACCAAAGAGGATTGCAATTTCTTCCAACATTTTAGTTTTATAATTACTAATGCGGTCAAATTCTGGTAGTTGCCAAGTTAAGCCTAGCGCCCAGCCGCGCGGCATAATAGTCACTTTGTGCACAGGGTCAGCCGTTGGTAATAATTTTGCTACCACAGCATGGCCAGATTCATGATATGCAGTATTTCGACGCTCTTCTTCACGCATGACCATAGACTTGCGTTCAGGGCCCATGTAGATTTTATCTTTTGCATCTTCGAAATCCTCCATGTCGACCGTCCGCTTGTTGCGTCTTGCTGCAAACAATGCAGCTTCATTGACCAAGTTGGCTAAATCTGCCCCACTAAAACCAGGTGTACCACGTGCAAGAATGTCTGCGTTTACATCTGGGTCAATTGGTACTTTACGCATATGCACGAGTAAAATTTGTTCACGGCCTAATATATCAGGCAACCCAACCATTACTTGACGGTCAAAACGCCCAGGTCGAAGTAAGGCTTTATCCAACACATCAGCGCGGTTAGTTGCAGCAATCACAATCACACCTGAGTTGGCCTCAAAACCATCCATTTCAACAAGCAATTGATTAAGTGTTTGCTCACGCTCATCATTACCGCCGCCAGTGCCTGATCCACGGCTGCGACCTACAGCATCAATCTCATCTATAAAGATAATACATGGTGAATTCTTCTTAGCAGTTTCAAACATATCTCTTACCCGAGATGCGCCAACCCCGACAAACATCTCTACGAAGTCTGAACCTGATATGGTAAAAAACGGAACTTTAGCCTCACCAGCAATCGCACGAGCAATTAATGTTTTACCAGTTCCAGGAGGGCCTACCAACAGCACGCCACGAGGAATACGACCACCTAGTTTTTGAAATTTACTTGGGTTGCTTAGAAACTCAACTAGCTCAGTCACTTCTTCTTTTGCTTCATCGCACCCGGCAACATCAGCAAATGTGGTTTGATTTGTACTTTCATCTAACTGGCGCGCTTTACTTTTACCAAAAGAAAATGGCCCGCCACCGCCACCGCCACCTTGCATCTTGCGCATAAAGAAAATCCAAACACCGATTAACAAAATCATTGGGAACCAAGACATGAATATTTCTAATAAAACAGAACGCTCTTTTTCAGCTTTAGCTTCCACCTGTACGTTGTATTTAAGCAGATCACTTACCATCCATAAATCATTTGGTGTGTAAGTACTAAAATCTTTGTTATCCAATGTTTTCCCTCGCACAATACGCCCATCAATTTGCACTTTAGAAATATTACCTGCTTTAACTGCCTGCATAAACTCAGAATAGACCATTTGCTGTTCTGCTTTAGCGCTACCACCAAACTGGTTAAAAACCGTCATCAGTATAAGTAGGACCGCAATCCAAACTCCAATATGTTTTGCAATGTTATTCACTAGACGATTCCTTTTAAAAGCATAAAGATTGCTTATTTTTTTAACTTTTCCCAGCTGTTACTTTTCTACCAGCTGAGTCTAAATGTATTTTGATTATCTACAAATATACACTATTTACGACCTAAACCTAACAAATAGACTTCTGAGCTTCGGTTACGCGACGCCTTAGGTTTCCTCGTTACTACTCTATCAAACTGCAAACGCATGGTATTGATTGCCTCTTCAAACCCTGCGCCATTAAACACTTTGACCAAGAAGTTGCCTTGAGGTTTCAACCATGACTGACTAAAATCTAGTGCTAGCTCTGTCAAGTAAGCAGCGCTTGCTTGATCTACGTCTTTTACTCCGCTAATATTGGGTGCCATATCTGAAATTACAAGATCAACTTGCTTATTTTCCAACTTTTCTTCTAAGCGTTGTAAAACACTATCTTCTCGAAAATCACCTTGTATGAATTCCACGCCAGCAATTGAACCCATTTCTAGAACGTCTAAAGCGATAACACGGCCTTGCCCTTTTAACCGCTTCACAACTACCTGGCTCCAGCTTCCCGGCGTGGAACCCAAATCCACAATGGTCATACCAGGTTTAATTAACTTGTCTTTATCATCAATCTCAATTAATTTAAAAGCCGCACGCGCACGATAACCCTCTTTTTGAGCACGTTTCACATACTCGTCATTAAGATGTTCGTGCATCCAAGTTTTACTAGTACGGCTAGCTTTCATCACTCGTTTGTTTCATATCTAATTCTAACGCTTCATGTTAAAATACTGCTTGTTAAAAATCGAATTAAAGCACCTTTATTCATGAAATTAAGCACTAAACAAATTAGCCACTTACGTGGACTTGCACATCATATCAGTCCAGTTGTCATGATAGGCAACCAAGGGCTAACCGACAACATTCTGAAGGAAATTGAGCTTAATTTATCCGTACATGAGCTCATAAAAGTACAAGTTTCTGGTGATGACCGTGATGCACGTAAAACAATGTGCCAAACAATTGTTGACCAAACCAAAGCTATCGCGGTGAATCAAATAGGTAAGCAATTTGTACTTTATCGTAAAAGTGAAACGATTAAAGAAAAATCAAAAATTAACATTCCTAAGATTTAATGTGCTGATTTAATATTTTATAGAGTCGCTTTATTCTATTATGCTAAAACGTGTTTTACAGACTAAAGCAATTCCTAATACACATTGAATTAAATAAAACACTCCAGCGACTCCGTGCCATGTAGCAAACTGTTTGGCATACTCACTATCCATCACGTTGCCAGGTAAAGCCATATTTTTAAGTTCGACTAATACCAATTGTATTCCGAAGTGGCCGATTATATTAATCAGCAACATCACAAATATAATCACTACAATGCTGCGTTTTACTGCAGCTTTTCCGTGAGTTAAAAATGATTGTCCAAGTAAATATAGCGCACTTGCCATACCAATATAACTGACTGTTGTGAATAATTGTCCAGCTAAACCACCAGCAATTTGTTTATCATCAAGAGTATTAAAAAGCATATTGGCGGCAATGCCAGCAAACCAAAGCGCACCCAACCAGAAAGTCAGCACGATCGATGGAAGTTTATTTAACATTTTTTATATATAAAGCACTTCAATAATATCAAATTCTTTAATTCCAGCAGGCGCAGAAACTTCAGCAATCTCGCCTTCTGTCTTGCCAATTAAGGCCCTAGCAATAGGAGAACTAACCGAAATTTTTCCACCTTTAATATCGGCTTCATCATCTCCTACAATTTGATATATCTTTTCTTCTTCCGTATCCAAATCTTCAATCTTAACGGTTGCACCAAACACCACGCGGCCATCTGCATTTAAAGATTTTGGATCAATAATTTGCAAATTAGATAATTTCGCTTCCAACTCTGCAATACGACCTTCGACAAAACTTTGTTTCTCTTTAGCAGCTTCATACTCAGCATTCTCAGATAAATCACCTTGCTCACGGGCCTCTGCAATCGCCTGAATAATATTTGGACGTTCTGAGCTGCGCAAATGCAGCAACTCTGCTTTCATGAGCTCTGCCCCTAATACGGTTACTGGAATTTGATTTCCTGCCATAGTGCTAGCACCTTATAAAAAATAAACCACACTCGCTTGAGCGTGGTTTTTAATATTTACCTGAATTGAAACTAGTTTATTTTATACAAGCTTTTTATGCAAGTCTTGTATGGACTCAACGTGTAGTTCTTGCATGTAGCCCATTCCAACACATGCGGCTCTGGCTCCCGCTAAAGTGGTGTAATAAGCAACTTTATTCTGCAGTGCGGTACGACGTATTTCATAAGAATCAGCAACTGCTTTTTTATCTTCCGTGACATTAACAATAAAATCAATTTCATTGTTTTTAATCATATCAACTACATGAGGGCGGCCTTCAGCAACTTTATTTACCGCTTTTACCTCAAGTCCATTTTCAACTAATGCTCTTGCCGTACCTTTGGTCGCCAATAATGCAAAACCTAGCTTATCTAAATCTTTGGCAATATCGACAACACTGTAATGATCCTCGTTACGTACGCTAATAAAGGCATTTCCACCTTTAGGCAAACTCGCAGAGGCACCTAATTGAGACTTTACAAATGCTTCCGCGAACGTATCTCCTACACCCATCACTTCTCCAGTTGATTTCATTTCAGGACCTAGAATGGTATCAACACCTGGGAATTTAATAAACGGGAATACTGCTTCTTTAACTGAAAAATATGGCGGCACTATTTCTTTAGTTACACCTTGTGATTTAAGACTTTGGCCCACCATACAGCGTGCAGCTATTTTTGCTAATTGCAAGCCACAGGCTTTTGATACAAAAGGCACAGTACGAGAAGCACGTGGATTCACCTCTAACACGTAAACCGTTTCACCCTGAATCGCGAATTGCACATTCATTAAACCTTTAACACCTAAAGCCTTGGCCATTTTGACAGTTTGCTTGCGTAACTCATCTTGCAACTTCTCACTTAAACTATAGGGTGGTAATGAGCAAGCTGAATCACCTGAATGAACCCCTGCTTGTTCAATATGCTGCATAATGCCGCCAATCAGCACATTTTCACCATCAGATATAGCATCTACGTCTATTTCCAAGGCATTGTTTAAAAAACGATCTAGTAGCACAGGCGAATCATTTGATACTTTTACAGCTTCACGCATGTAACGCTCTAGCTGGCTTTGTTCTTGTACAATTTCCATCGCACGACCACCTAAGACATAGCTTGGACGTACAACTAATGGATAACCAATTTCATCAGCCAAACGTATTGCTTCTTCTGGTGCACGAGCAGTTCTATTTGGCGGTTGTTTCAAGCCTAATTCGCCTAACATCTGCTGAAAACGCTCACGATCTTCGGCTCTATCGATTGCATCTGGCGACGTACCTATAATAGGCACGCCTGCTTTTTCTAATCCACGCGCTAACTTAAGCGGCGTTTGCCCACCATATTGCACAATCACACCGACTGGGTTTTCTAAATGTACGATTTCTAGCACATCTTCCAATGTTACTGGCTCAAAATATAACCGGTCTGAAGTGTCGTAATCTGTTGAAACGGTTTCAGGATTACAGTTAACCATAATGGTTTCATAACCATCTTCACGCAGAGCAAAAGCGGCGTGTACACAGCAGTAATCAAACTCAATACCTTGCCCAATACGATTT
>CAZJUK010000075.1:0-9398 GCA_964549145.1 uncultured Methylophilaceae bacterium | reverse complement strand
AGTAGTGAGACATTTTGTTTGCAATTCGCACTCACTTTTGCATTGTGAATATTTTCTTGAATTACTTGCAAGGAATTAGCAATTATGGTCATAATTCAGTCATCTTAATGAATAAACTTCATGTGAAATCTTAGGTTATGGTTTTAAGTGTAAAACCTGAGTTACTATCTTAAGTAAAAATTATAACAGGAGCTGGTAGTGGATATTTCAGATTTGTTAGCATTTTCAGTAAAAAATAAAGCCTCAGATTTGCATCTATCTGCAGGCTTGCCGCCGATGATTCGAGTGCATGGTGATATACGTAAAATAAACGTGCCCTCTATGGATCATACACAAGTGCATGGGATGGTGTACGACATCATGAATGATGGCCAGCGTAAGGTGTATGAAGAGACATTAGAGTGTGACTTTTCATTTGAAATTCCAAACTTAGCACGGTTTCGTGTTAATGCATTTAATCATAACCGTGGTTCAGGTGCTGTTTTTCGCACTATTCCTTCAAAAATTCTAACATTAGAAGAGCTTAATTGCCCGGCGATTTTTAAAGAAATTGCTGAAACACCACGTGGTATCGTGTTAGTCACTGGACCAACTGGTTCGGGTAAATCTACCACACTTGCAGCGATGGTTGATTATGTTAACGAGAATGATATGGGACACATTCTCACGGTAGAAGATCCAATTGAATTTGTGCACACTTCAAAGAAGTCTTTAATTAATCAACGTGAAGTCGGCCCGCATACCTTATCATTTCAGAATGCACTTCGTGCGGCATTACGTGAAGATCCTGATGTAATTCTTGTTGGTGAGTTGCGAGATTTAGAGACGATTCGTTTAGCACTAAGTGCAGCTGAAACAGGCCATTTAGTCTTTGGTACTTTGCATACAAGCTCAGCTGCAAAAACTGTTGACCGTATTATTGATGTTTTCCCTGGAGAGGAAAAAGAAATGGTGCGTTCGATGTTGTCAGAGTCGCTACGCGCTGTAATTTCACAAACCTTATGCAAAACTAAAGACGAGCAAGGACGTGTGGCCGCACATGAAATTATGATTGGTACGCCTGCGATACGTAATCTAATTCGTGAGAGTAAAATTGCGCAAATGTACTCTGCAATTCAAACAGGTAATAATGTTGGTATGCAGACATTAGATCAAAACTTACAAGATTTAGTTAGACGTAACGTAATTTCAGTAGCTGAGGCTAAGTCAAAAGCGGCGAATAAAGAATCAATTGTCGGTTAAAAATTACAAATAAAGTAGTACATTAAACTAGGAAAAAACATGGAAAAGGGTCAGGCGGAAAAGTTCGTATTTGATTTATTACGCTTAATGATTAGTAAAAAAGCGTCAGATATGTTTATTACTGCAGGTTTTCCTGCGGCAATGAAAATTGATGGCAAGATGACGCCAGTTAATGCGCAAGTGCTAAGTCCACAGCAGAGTCGGGAGATTTCTCGTTCTATTATGAACGATAAACAAACATCAGAATTTGATGCGACAAATGAGTGTAATTTTGCGATTGGCATTCCTAATGTTGCCCGTTTTCGTGTGAATGCTTTTATTCAGCGTGGTTCAGTAGGCTTGGTATTCAGGACAATTACTTCAAAAATCCCAAAAATTGATGACCTTGGATTACCTGAAATCCTTAAAGATATCACCATGACCAAACGCGGTTTGGTTATATTGGTTGGTGGTACGGGTTCAGGAAAATCCACAACTTTGGCAGCGATGGTTGGCTATAGGAATGAAAATAGTTATGGTCATATTATTACCATTGAAGACCCAGTAGAGTTTGTCCATGACCATGGAAATTGTGTAATTTCTCAAAGAGAAATTGGAGTAGACACCGAAAATTGGCACATTGCACTAAAAAACACTTTGCGCCAGGCGCCAGACGTCATTTTAATAGGTGAAATAAGAGATCGAGAAACGATGGATTATGCCATTGCATTTGCTGAAACAGGTCATTTATGTATGAGTACATTGCATGCTAATAGTACAAACCAAGCACTAGATCGTATTATTAACTTTTTTCCAGAAGAGCGCCGACAACAGCTTTTATTAGATTTGTCACTGAATATCCGGGCATTTATTTCCCAACGCTTAGTGCCATTAGTAGATGGTATAGGACGCGTAGCAGCGATTGAAGTAATGCTTAACTCTCCTTTAATTTCAGATTTAATTTTCAAAGGTGATGTGCATGAAATTAAGTCGATTATTGGCAAATCTAGAGAAACTGGTATGCAAACTTTTGACCAAGCTTTATTTGACTTACATGAAGAAGGCAAAATTACGAAAGAAGATGCATTGCGAAATGCGGACTCTGTGAATGATTTAAGGCTTAAATTTAAGCTTGAAGGTAAAGATAGTAAGGGGCAAGATTTATCATCAGGGCTAGATCAATTAGGAATGGTTTAGCACCGAGTGTTTAGTTTTTAATGATAGATATTTATTCTATTGTAACTTCCACACGTCTAGCCCCAGCTAGATCGCCGTCTCCTTCAGTCGATGTTGGTTTGCGTATTTGGATTCTTGATTCTTCTACGCCAGCTACTAGTAATGCGCTAAAAGCTGATTGCGCACGTTTTTTTGACAACAATTCATTTCTAGCTGGGTCACCAGTTATATCATGATAACCAGAAATGATTGCCATGGCTTCAGGGTGATTATTTAGCCAAAAAACAATAGGTGCGATTATGTCAGCATTATTCGCAGGTAAAACACTTGAGGCTGTGTCGAAATATAGTTTAGCCAATTCTGGTTGTATAGCTGGAGGTTGTTCTAGATTAATTACTTCTTCAATGACGTGTACCAATTGATTATCGATTGTCACGTCAGGACCAAAAAACTCTTGTACATCTAGACCAGTCTGCGCTTTAATTTCTTCACTTGCCACGTTGCCAGATAAGATTACATTGCTGTCATCCCCTTCAACTATAAGGTCGCCACCAAGAATGGTTGTTAGCGATGATGTGTTGTATATCCAACGTACTTCACTGCTATCACCATTGCTATTAAAGCCATCAGCATTTGCTGAAAAGCTAAACGCCTCAGTAACCGCTAAAGCTGGTTCTACTGGAATCACTTCTGCCACAGGGGTGGCTGTTGTGCAACAAGACTCAGTGGGGCCTTTACCAGTAAAAAGCATCCACAGCAGGGTTGCAGCAAGTAGTAGTGAAATAACCCAACTCCAAATTGAGCGGTTTGATTGATCATTTTGCATAGTTAGTTACCTTGAGTTATTTCTTAATGCCGCCAGATAGCTCGTCTTGTAATTTCTTAAGCTGGTCCCACTTGTTATTCGCAGCAAGTTTTGCTTGTTTAGCCCAAGTACTTGGGTTTGCAATACGGAAACGAGCGCCGCCATTATCTAAAATTGTGCGCATCTGTTTCACTGTTGTGCCGGATACTTGAATAAAAGTTTTTAATCCAGCATCATTAAATAAGGCATTAATTTTAGGTCCAACACCTTCAATAATTGTTAGGTCATTCACGCCTTTAATCTTAAAACCTGCTGCCTTAGCCGCAGCTAAATCAATTTTAACTGCTTTTGGTTTTGCAGGTGTTTTGGCAGGTGTGGAAACTTTTTCTGGCACAGTTGATATGACTGAAGTCGTTGTTGAAGAGGCTTCTAAAGGAGGTGCTGAGAAATTATTTTCTAGTAATACAGGTTTAGATTTACAGCATTTACATAGCAACCAATGGGCAAGCCAGCCTACAAGAGCGCCTAATAAAAACCACCAAAAACAGCAGGATAATGAACTCATCTTTACTCCCAAAAAAATCAATGTACCGTGGTTGAGATGCTATGAGTAACCTAACCACAAATTAAAACTAACTATCTGCGTATTTCATTTTTTCGTCAAGTTTTTGAAGTTAAGTTTGTATCATTTAAACAAATAATTTACTAAGTTTCATATTTTCTTAATATTCATCACTTTGATAAGTTATTTGACCCTCTATTAAGGTATGGCGTACTTTACCTTGCATTTCTAAGCCAAGAAATGGTGTGTTATTACCTTGGCTCTTCAGGTTGTTTGGAGCTACTTCCCATGCTTGTTGCGGGTCAATTATGGTAATATCAGCTTGCGAATTCATCGATAAATCACCGGCATGAATACCTAATATTTTCGCAGGCTCTATCGTGATTTTGGCAATAGCATCGCTTAGCGATGCGTTATTGACTTCAGCCCATTTTAATGACGAAGGTAATAATAGTTCTAGTGCAGATGCCCCAGCTTCTGAAGTTGCAAAAGGCAATAGTTTTGCATCATCATCTACAGGTGTGTGATCAGAACAAATAGCATCAATACTGCCATCTTTGACCCCGTTACATAATGCATCTTTATCGCGTAAGCTGCGAAGAGGTGGCTTCAGGTGTGAATGCGTATTAAAGTAGCTAATATCATGCTCGGTAAAGTGTAAATGTTGTGCGCTGACATCAGCGGTTATCTGTATCCCTTTTTTCTTGGCTGTACGCACTAGCTCAACGCCTTCAGCTGTAGAAAGCCTGCACAAATGTACTTTAGTCTTAGTTTCAGATGCAATGCGTAAAATCGTATCAATTGCCAATGTTTCAGCTGCACTTGGGATACCTTTTAGACCAAGTCGAGTAGCGATTTCCCCATCATGTGCAACCCCATTGATGCTAAGGAAATGTTCTTCAGGTCTCAAGAATAATGTGTACCCAAAAGTAGAGGCATACTCAAATGCACGCCATAACACTTGAGTATTTAAAATAGGGAAGTTAGCTTGTGTAAAACCGACACAACCCGCTTCAGTAAGCTCGTACATTTCTGTTATAGCTTTGCCTTCGAGTTTTTGAGTCAATGCAGCTAGCGGGTATACATGCGTTAATTTGAGTTGTTTAGCGCGATACTTTAACATTTCAATTAATCCAGGCTCATCCAAAATAGGATCAGTGTCTGGCGGGCAAGATAAACTAGTGATGCCCCCAGCTACTGCTGCCATTAACTCACTATTCAGTGTGGCTTTGTATTCATCTCCAGGCTCTCGTAATCTAGCGCTAAGGTCAACAAACCCGGGTGCTACGATAAGGCCTGTCGCATTAATAGTTTGATTCGCGGTAAAACCGTTAGGCGCTTTTCCAATACCTGCGATACGACCAGCAGCCACAAATAAGTCTTGGACCGTATCGAGATTATTTTTTGGATCAATGATGCGGCCATTTTTAATATGTATTTTCATGAAGCACCTCCAGCAAGAATCGCCATGACAGCCATGCGGATGGCAATGCCAAATGTGACTTGCGGCAAAATAACTGATTGTTTCCCATCAGCAACACGAGAATCAATTTCTATACCACGGTTCATAGGCCCAGGGTGCATCACGATAGCATCTGGTTTTGCATTGCTGAGTTTTTCTGGTGTTAAGCCAAATGTTTTAAAGTATTCTTGCGCACTCGGTAGCATTGCCCCTGACATACGTTCATTTTGTAGGCGTAACATCATGACGACATCTACATCTTTTAAACCTGCATGTATATCGTGAAACACGTGCACACCTAGTTTTTCAACATTAGCGGGCAATAATGTTTTTGGTGCAATAACACGTACTTCAGGTACACCTAAAGTTGTGAGTGCATGTATTTCACTCCGCGCAACACGTGAATGCAAAATATCACCAATTAATGCTACACGTAAGTTATGCATGTCTGGTTTGTAGCGACGGATTGTAAAG
Organism: uncultured Methylophilaceae bacterium; assembly: GCA_964549145.1. Lineage (GTDB taxonomy): Bacteria > Pseudomonadota > Gammaproteobacteria > Burkholderiales > Methylophilaceae. Next base: position 3,698 of record CAZJUK010000075.1, on the reverse strand, counting down.
GCATCTAGTAACCCTTGTGTTGGATGGGCATGGCGACCATCTCCTGCATTGATAACACTAATGTTGTCTGGCACATGCTGGGCAATTAAATGTGCCGCGCCACTTTGACTATGACGCACAACAAACATGTCAGCATGCATTGCAATCAAGTTGTTAATGGTATCTAAAATAGATTCACCTTTTGATTGAGATGACGTATTAACGTTGAGGTTTATCACATCAGCAGATAAACGTTTAGCTGCAATTTCAAATGTTGTACGTGTGCGTGTGCTATTTTCAAAAAACAAATTACAGACAGTTTTGCCACGTAGTAAGGGTACTTTTTTAATATCACGCTCAGCCACGCCTACAAATGTTTCTGCAGTGTCTAGAATTTGTGTCAGTACTTTTTTCGGTAAGCCTTCAATGCTTAGTAGGTGTCTTAAGTCACCATTGCTATTGAGTTGTGGGTTATACATGGTGTTTAACCTTATTTTTTTCTAATTCAAGATGAAGCTTGCCATGTGTATCTTGAGAGAGCTTGAAGGCTTGGTTTGCTGTTAATTGTATTTCTACACCAAAAATATTAGGAGCAATTGGTAGTTGAGCCCCGCCTCGATTAATTAAAACGGCAAGCTTGATGCTTGCAGGCCGACCAAAATCGAAGAGTTCATTCATTGCAGCACGCGTGGTGCGACCTGTGTAGAAAATATCATCTATTAAAATAATATGTTTGCCATTTAAATTAAATGGAATGTTCGGTGGTTTAACTGTTGATTTTAATCCGCGTTGGGAAAAGTCGTCACGATATAGCGCTGCATCTAAGGTGCCATGAGGAATTCCATGATCCAAATGCTGTAGCACATGGTTCATCACCCAAACCCCACCACTATGAATGCCAACAAGTGCGGTATCAGCATTGGTTTGCGATTTTATCTGTGCAGTAACATCACTGAGTAAAGATTCTGGATTAGGCAGTTTCATTTTTTAACGTTTTCTAGATTTGGCAAACTGTCGAAATAAGATTGTAATATGACTTGAGCGGCTACTGCATCAATGATTGATTTTTGATCATGTGAATTAACACCAGCATTTGAAAGTTGTTGTGTAGCCTCCACCGAAGTTAAACGTTCATCTCGCATTAATATAGGTAGATTGAAGCGGCCTTCAAGCCTTTGTGCAAATTTTTTAGCCAGCTGGGTAAGTCTATGTTCTGTTCCATCCAAATAGGAGGGTAATCCAACAATGATTAGGCTAGGCTTCCATTCTTTGGTCAACTCCTCGATAGCAGAAAAACGTGTTGCGTTTGTTTCCAAATTGATGATGGAAAGTGGATGTGCCACTTTTAACATAGTTTCTCCGACAGCTACACCAATACGCTTTTCACCAAAATCAAATGCGATAACCGTACCGCTAATTTCAGGGTAACTACGCTCAGTTATCGGTAAATGACTTTGAGTTAGCATTAGGCATGACCTGCTGTATTTAATAAATTGCTAATATTAAGCCCCATGGCTTGCATGGCCGTATTAAATTTATCTTCATTTGGCGTGTCAAATACAAGATTGATTAAATCTTTTGAAGGTTGCATTTTAAAGTTCAGCCAAGCGTTATCAGCCATTTCTTTTTCAAGTTGACCAGCCGTCCAGCCAGCATAACCTAATGCAATTAGGATTTTTTCTGGACCAGTATTATTGGCGACTGCTTCCAATATATCTTTAGAAATTGTGAGTGCGATGACATCATTCACTATAACAGTTGCGTCGTATTCTTCGCCAGATTGATGCAAAATAAAACCGCGTTCTTGCTCAACAGGGCCACCCGTATATAAATGGTCAGGGAGTGATTGAAATGTTGATTTTTTTGAATCTGAAGTGAATTCTAAATCTAGTTGTTCGAACAGACTTGCAACATTAAGGTCTATCGGCCGGTTAATGACAACACCCATTGCACCATCTTCACTATGTGTACAGATGTAAGTAATTGTTTTAGAAAAAGAAGGGTCATCCATGCTAGGCATTGCAATGAGAAGATGACCTGTTAGATTAACGTTTTCCAATATTCAGTATATTAACACGGTTATATTTAAGTGGATATATTACGTAATTTTAGTGTACTTTTTAAGCATTATTATGCTTTTAACACTTGGGTTTTAAATAATTGATTCAAATTCCAAATAGCCGGTCACTTCCAAACCAAAGCCATCCATGCTTGGCATTTTTCTTGGTTTTGCCATTAGCTTCATTTTCCGCACGCCTAAATTTAATAAAATTTGAGACCCAATACCATAGGTTCGTAACTCCTGATTAGTTTTAATCGGCTCATCTGCATTTTTTATTCGATCAATCAAATCGTTTCCAGACTCGCCATGATAAAGTAAAACCATTACACCGCATTCTACTTGAGAAATTGCCTTCATTGCATTAAGTGAGCTCCAACTGTGCGTTAAGCTGCTAATATCTAATAAGTCAAATACAGATAATGGCTCATGCACGCGAACCAATGTCTCAATTTCTGGAGTTGGCACACCCTTAACAATAGCAATATGCGTTTCATTAGAAATTTTGTCTCGGTAGGCATATAACTGCATTTCACCGTAAGGTGTTTTTATGTATCTGGTGGCTACACGTTCTATTAACTTTTCGTTTTCACTGCGATAATGAATAAGATCAGCAATAGTCCCAATTTTAATTTGATGCTTTGCAGCAATTTCAACTAAGTCTGGTAAACGTGCCATTTCACCATCGTCTTTTAGAATCTCACAAATTACGCTGCTAGAAGATAGGCCAGCTAATTGTGCTAAATCACAACCCGCTTCAGTATGGCCGGCACGTACAAGTACGCCCCCGTTCATTGCTGATAAAGGAAAGACATGGCCTGGGCTAAGAATATCTTTTTCGCTCGCATTATTTGCAATAGCAGCCTTTATAGTCGTTGCGCGATCGGCTGCTGAAATGCCAGTCGTTACACCTTCAAAGGCTTCGATCGAGACCGTAAAGTTGGTACCTAATCGCGTGCCGTTTTTCACCACCATGGGTGGTAGTCTTAATTGTTTACAATGAGATTCAGTGAGCGTTAAGCAAATTAAACCACGGCCATATTTTGCCATAAAGTTAACTTGTGCGGCATCTGCAAATTCTGCAGCAATGACAAAATCTCCCTCATTTTCACGGTTTTCATCATCTACTAAAATGACCATTTTCCCATTCTTAATATCGGCAATAATGTCAGTGATTGGGCTAATGTATTTTTGTGGCATAGTGAATTTAAGTGACCTAAATATGATTGTTAAACAGGGATGCTACACGAAGATGTTCTAATTGTTTGCAGACCATTCTGCCATGCGTTCTACATAGCGAGCAATTTGGTCAATTTCTAAGTTGACTTTACTATCGACAGCTAGCGCTGATAGTGTTGTTTTTTCTAATGTGTGCGGGATAATATTCATTGTAAATGTATCTTGTTCTATGCTGTTAACCGTTAAGCTCACACCATCCACACAAATCGAACCTTTGCGTGCAATATATTTTGATATGGCATGTGGTGCTTTAACTGACAGCAACCAACAATCACCTAAATTATCAAAACGTTGGACAATGCCTACTCCATCAACATGACCGCTCATTAAATGACCACCTAGTCTATCACTCAAGCGTAATGCTTTTTCTAAATTAACAACACTTTTATTGTTTAAGCCCGTTGTTACGTTAAATGTTTCT
>CAZJUK010000074.1:0-9472 GCA_964549145.1 uncultured Methylophilaceae bacterium | reverse complement strand
CTACTTGTTTTGCACGACGCTCTGATAGCTTTTGATTATATCCATATGAACCTAAGCGATCAGTATGCCCTACAACGTTGACTAACGAAATAGCAATATCATGGTTAGATTTGATTCTAACAATTGCATCATCTAGACTTGCTTTACCTGCAGCAGAAAGATTAGATTTATCAAACCCAAATAATTTCTCACCCTCGATCGTGAATGTTTCTGTACGTGTTTCACATACAGGTACAGGTACTGGAGCAGGAGCAGGAGCAGGAGCAGCAGTTATTGGTGCTGGCTCTGGTGCAACAGCTGCCACGACTGGCGCTGGGTCACCGAAACGAACAAAACCACCAATGCTTAAAACATCATTATAAACTGTTTCAGAACTAGAACCAGTGACTACACCAGCTGTAACATCAAGAACGTCTGCACGACTCGCTTGACGTCTTACGTCAGCTTGAAAGCCAAAGTGATCATTTAGCAAATATTGTGCACCAAGACCAAGACTAACCAACCATGTTGATTTTGACTCGTCAATATCTGGTTGGCCGGGAAGGCTGTAGTCCAAATCATTCTGCGTACCACCAACACCTGCTAATAGGAAGGGACGGAACCTGTCACGGCTAAACATATATAATGCATCTAATTCCATAGTAGTGCTTTTATATTCTCCGGTTTCAGGACCAGGCACTAAGTTTTGATCAGCATTTGAGTAGCCAAAACGGCCTTGTAGATCCCAGCTTTGGCTGAGCTCTTTACCAATACTAAGGTATGGTCCTAATCCTCCACCTGCATCGATGTCATCATCTGTATCCATTATTCCAATACCAGCACCACCGTACCAAGCACCTCGATACATGTCTTCAGCTTGCACAGCAAACGCTGTAACACTTAACGATGCTGCTATTGCAAGGCCTAATAATTTCTTCTTCATAACTCAAACTCCCTGTGTTTATTTATCTTAGTTGCTGGCTTTCTACTTAAGAGTACTATACTGAAGCTAGATTGCTAATGCAAGCTGATATAGGCCATTCAGGCGTTTGCTTAGGCAATAGTGTTGCTTTTATACAACATTGTTCTAAGTGTATTAATTAAGCTGAACGTGACGGTATTATTTCTAATATTATTTTCACAGACACCAGATCTAAACCCAATATAACTGGCCCTATAACTTACAAGTAATTTTACATCAGCGATACGTAAAGATCCTGCCAATCCTGCTATGAGATTATGTTTTTTACATTTTTTAACAAACGCATTAATTGTATTACTATCCACCGAACTTAATAAATGGCTCTGTTTATTTGATATATCTAACATCACTCCATAAAAGCCGGTGTTTGCTAACATCGCAATTAATGTTAAATCAACAAGCTCATCAGCAAACATTACAGCGACAAATTTCGTATTCATCTCCATCGCTCGTAATTTTAATTGGCCAACAAATTCAGTATCATCAAAAAATTGATTGATTGGTAGCTTAATGACATCAATGCCTATTGCTGATTTTGTATCTATATAACTTAATAACTCATCAGCATCATTATGGCCTTCCCCTACCGTGGCGCTAATCACTATTTTTTTCTTAACCAACTGAACTACCTCTGAACATATCCTATCGTCTAAACTCCCTAATGCACCAACACTAGGGTCTTTAAGATCAATAAAATCTGCACTTGCCTCTAGTGCGATTTGCGCCTCTTGAACATTTTTAACACTTACCAACAACTTGGTCATTTATTGTTTTCTTTTTAAATTCTACGATTTGTAATATTGCGTTACTTTATTTTCTAGCCAACCCCACGCTTCAAGCTCACGCTTGCCGGCAGTTTTATCAATAGCTATTTTCAAATAAGCAAACTCTGTTTCTATTTTCTCTTTTGGCAATATATTTAAGCGACTCGCCAATACTGCTAATTCAATCACTGCCGCTTGCGCACGATTAAACCCAGAAAATGGCCGGTGGTTTTCTGTATATACTTTTTGCATTAGCAATTGTGGCCGCTCTACATCTTCTCTGACTTCTTTTAGTTTCAACTCAACATGCGACAAGCTGTCGGCTAGCCTTAAACAATCAACGTTTTTGCTAGGCACTAAATCCCATGCAGAATGACCAGTTAAGGCACCAGCAAACACCCGCACGTCATCCGTAAAATTGACCACTGCGCATTCCATATCCAAAATATTACTTAAGGTAGTAGAAGGTTTATATGGCGAAATAACAACCAAGTCATCTTCATACCTTATGCCAAAAGGTGTTATGTGAGTATTGCCAATGTTCCCAACGCTAGATATTATCGTTTCGAATATCATTTAGTTTTATTCTTTAATTTTTTCTCTTTAAGTGAAATTTCTCTGTGTGACTTGTTAGCGAGCTTGTTTTGTATAGTATCTATACCCCAGGTAAGTTCCTCATCTTGCACATAACGTTTTTTTAATTGCCAAGCTATCTGTGCCCTTCCAAGCTCTACGCCTAAATAAAAGGCATGTGAAGCATCCTTTTCAACACCAAGTTTCGGATAAAAAGCGAATGGGTCAATGTCTAAGGTATGTCCATCTCGATTAAATACATGCACACCAGTTTCGCTAGTCATAATTCTAAAACTAGGATCTTTAATTTGTGTAGCCATCTCTGCAATTTCATCTTTATTATATGAAAAAGCTTTTCTGTCATGCAGGCCTAACAAACTATTACTATAGCCACGTGGCAGGCGATTATCTTGTTTCGCACGGAACATAACTCTGCGCGCATTATCTGCCTCTGCGATGGCATTCACGGCATGGGGGCTTACAGAAGTCGCTAATACTGCATTAATATCAAGCTCACTAATTAATCCAAACAACACCGCATTAATCCCTGTGGTATCAGCATCCGTTAGTTCAGTTAAATTACCGACGCCCATCATTATTTGAATATCTCGATATTTTTTACGTAATTTTTGATAACGCACAATAGAGTCTGCAAGACCAAAATGAATCGGGTCTAAAATCGCATCCGCAAGGAACGGCTTTTTGTTTTTTAAACAGTATTCAATAGCTCGATATAAAGAAGCCATATTACCTGGCTTTGAAGGAATCAATATAGGGACTGCATCAACTTGGTCTGCAATCCATAAGGTATGTTCATTTAGGCTTAATAGATAGTCTGCGCCTGATTTTCCAGCTAATAACAAATCTTCGGACAACATGGAATCTACACTGACTTTAAAGCCTTTTGATTTAAGTAATTTAATCGTCTCAGCTAAGTGGGCAAATGGTTTGTTTGGCAAACAACCTAAATCTATAATATTTGCACCTTGTTGTTTGAATTTTTCTGCTTTTGTTAAAATTTCTGCTAGCGTAAGTATTGGAGCATCCACAATTTCAGCAAATATTTGCACGCTATATTGACTCAAATCAGACTTTAAACCTTGCTGGCCAAAATATTGTGGCAAATCTTTCAAGTCTTCTGGACCTCGTTCTACAGGTATACCATACTGCCGATGCAACGCACTTAAATCACCTTGGCATAAACCAGGCAAAATCATTTTTTTTGCCCCACCAGTTTCCTTTAACCGCCGAGCAATAAGTTCTGGTGTCATCAACGCGGCAACAGACACACCAATCTGCTCAACACGATATTTAAATGGAGTGCTTTTGCTATTAGCTTGCACTTCTTTTAGCACTTTATTTAAACTTTTTTCAGCTAACTTGCCTGTTACAAAAAGCAAATTATCGCTACTCATGGTTCGACCTACTTGCTTTTAAAGCATCATCACTCAAACAACTATGTTTTACTATCTCTTTTAACTGAGCCTTCAATTCCTCTATACTGTCTACAACCGTTGTCGCCTCAAAAATAGCTATTTTTTGTACATTTTCCAAATCAATTTGGCGTGGATATACGTTCACCACATTGTCTTTAGGCGCCTCTGATTCCAGCTCAGGTTCAGTATCGCAAGCAAAAATAATACTAGGCACTCTTGTTTTACCTGCTTGCGCGTAAAGATTAGAAACTAAATTGTCAGAGAAACCATATGCCATTTTAGCCACTGTATTTGATGTTGTCGGTGATATTACTAAAGTATGATATAAGCCTTCGTAAAAAAATTCTACAGGTACACTACTTGCCGTTTTGTCCTGATAAACGCGATGCCCAGTAGCATCTAATTGCGCTTGAAAACCATATTGCTTAATTATTTCAGCAGCAGCTTTACTCAAATAGACATCTACATTCTCAAGGTCATTTAGGACAGCTAAGGACTCACGTAAATAATGGCCTGAACCCGTAATCGCCCAAGCCAACCGTGATTGTTTTTTATTCAATTTTTAACCTTTAAATTTAACTTGAGAAGCACTGTTTTTAACAACCAATAATCTAATGCATCAATCATTACTGTAATTAGCATAGCTAATACTTATCGTAAAATCAATGTTAAGCACACTTGGTTCATCTTTACTATAAACATTAGTCTACTTGGGTAATTGACTTCGCTATACTTTGATATATTATGAAAAAGTACTTTACTATAATAAAAATGAAAGATTACACCAACAAACATGAGTGAAACAGTTCAAATTGGCGTTGCAGGCACGGGGTTTAATGTTAGTGGGTTTACACACTTAATTCCCAACTATTCTGATATTTTGATTTCAAAAATTCTAACACGCAGACCAGCACCCTGTGCTTAATTATGCATATATGCTCAGTTCATGACTTGAGATAAATGGTTGCTTCATGCGCTAAGGAATTGTTATTACAATATACAGTCGCCTATCATTTTAAAACGATAGGCATTAATAGCATTCGATGATGTACTAAGATCTGGGCAGTTTCAGTTCTACACTTATAGCATTAGCATTTGAATAAAGTTAAGCACTTTTTTACACAACATACATCACAAGACAAGATATTTAGCATTAGGAAAACCATGGAATTTTTTACTAAAACAGCAGTAGATGCAGCAGTACTGGCAGGAAATCATCTTTTAAGCAAATATAAGAGTCACCATATTGAAGTATACGGAGCTAACACGCTCTCGGTCTCAAATCGCGGCCTTACAAAAGAGATTACGTCTACTCTGGATAACGAAGCAGATAAGATTATTATTGATTTAATCTCCGAGCGACATCCAGATCATAACTTACTAACAGAAGAAAGTGACAGCATTGATAATGAAAGCCCTTACACTTGGGTTATTGATCCACTTGATGGCAGCTCAAATTATGTCAACCACAATCCGTTCTTTGCCGTTTCTGTTTGTTTGGCCTACAAAAACGTTCCTATAACTGGAGTTATTTTCGCACCTCTTCTTGAAGAGCTTTCTGTAGCTCGAAAAGGCCATGGCTGCACGTTAAATGGCAGACCTGTTAAAGCTTCAGCGACTAAAGATATTTCAAAAGCCTACATCGTTGGATGCCCTGGTGGAGATAAAAATAACCGCCGTTTCGCCATGATGAGTTATGCATTAAATGATTCAATTAAAGATTTTAGAAAAATGGGATCTGCAGCCATTGAGGCTTACAATGTTGCCGCTGGGCGTGTCGATGCTTTTTGCACATTAAATATATTTCCATGGGATATTGCTGCTGGCGCTGTTATTGTTGAGGAGTCTGGGGGGCGTGTTTCAGACTTCAATGGTGAGCCATGGGATTTAACACAGTCGGATGTGTGCATGTCGAATGATATTTTGCATGAAGACGTTTTGAGTCTTGTTCAGCATGTAAATCCAGATAGTTCACAATTTACAAAAGCTCTAGTCGTACAAGCGGACTAGAAAGCAATCAACATGTCATATTTTATATTAAAACAAGATAGCATTCCAAGTTACCTAGGTGGCCTACCTGCAGTTACTGACGTTTTAGGCAATACCGAGGCTATACTAATTGAAGAGATAGGAGATGGTAATTTAAATTTTGTTTATAGAGTTACTTCTAAAAATGCGCCTGAAAAATCGGTTATTTTAAAACAGGCTGTTCCATACCTAAGAATGGCTGGAGATTCATGGCCCCTTTCGCGCGATAGAATGAAATATGAAATACGCGCATTAAAGGTTTATGAAAAAGTCGCACCTCAATACATTCCTAAAGTATATTATTCTGATGAGGAAATGAGTGTGCTCATTATGGAAAACCTTTCTCAACATAGTGTTGTACGTCACGGCATGATGATTGGTGAAAAATATCCTAATATTGGTCATGATGTGGGTAATTTCCTTGCTGACTCTTTATTTAAAACTAGCAGCTTATCAATGCAAAGTACCGAACGTCGTGAATTAATGGGTCAGTTCGTACTCAATTCAGAACTTTGCAAACTAACCGAAGATTTTATTTTTACATTTCCGTATATCGAACACGAGTCAAATTACCTGAACCTGACAAGTGACATTTATGCAAATAAGACTATTCGTATCGATGATCACTACAAACTAAATGTACTGAAGTTTAAGGAGTTATTTATAACGAAGACTGATGCTCTTTTGCATGGAGATCTCCATACCGGCTCTCTGATGGCCAACAAAAATGAAACCTACGTGATTGATCCTGAGTTCGCATTTTTTGGTCCATTTGGTTTTGATGTTGGTAAAATTATAGGCAACCTTCTACTATGTTATACGTCTCATTTCTATCATAGCTCAGACAATTCATATCAAGAGTGGTTGCTTGTTCAAGCATTCGATATATGGGAAACATTCGAGACACGATTCTTAGCTCTCTGGAGTACATCCTCGGAAGAATCTGCTCATTCGGTCGAAAAGTTCGTCTCAGACACTACGCTAAATGAATACAAAAAACAGTATTTGCTAAAAATCATGCGCGATGCAGTTGGTTTTTGTGCCTGCTCTATAGCAAGGCGTACCTTAGGTATTGCCGGCGTGGCTGAGATAAGGACAATCGAGGATGAAATAACGCGCGGAAAACTGGAAATTATCAATATTGAACTTTCCAGAATGCTGATGAGTAATCATGAAACCATCACGGGGGTTGAGCATGTAGAATCCCTTATCAAGACTTTTTACGCAAAGGTCAACATTAATACATTGGAGTTGAACTAATGAAACCTGATTTACTAGGTATTATACCCGCAGCTGGAAGTGGTGTTAGAGCTAGGCCATATACTTATGAAGTTCACAAAGGGCTTTTTGCCATCGATGGTGAACCAAATATACAACGATTAATTCGCGTGATGCGTGACGATTTAGGAATTAAAGAAATTATCATTACGCTTGGGTATATGGGTGATGCAATCCGTGAAAGTTTTGGCAGTGGTAAAGATCTTGGCGTACAAATCACATACGTTGAAAACCATCATATTGATAAAGGCTGGGCTTGGTCAGTGCTTCTCGCAAAACCGTATTTAGCGGGTCGACATGCCTGTGTCATGCTATCTGATGAATTCTATTTGAATAGCAACCACTCAGACCTTCTTAAGTTTCCTTACGAAGATCACTCTGCTGTGGTTGCAGTTAAGCAAACAGACGATCTCGAACTGATCAAAAAGAACTTTTCCGTTGAAGTAAATGGAGAGCGTATTGTAAGGCTTGTAGAAAACCCAGCGAACACTCCTAATAACATATTAGGCATGGCTAACTTTATTGTATCTTCAGACGTCATAAACATACTTGAAGAAGTGTACGATAAAGGCCGCACTAGTATTGAGTTTGTAAACTTCATTGACGACCTTATTCGAGATGGTCATTCAGCAGCTGCTTTCGAAATCAAAGGTGAATACATAAACCTTAATGATGTTGCCAGTTTAGAAGCTGCAAGTGATCTTGCTATTAGAGACCGTCTAAAAAGTAAAGACTAACTAATGAAAAATTTATATGTTATTGGGCCTATCATTATGGAGACAGACCCTGTGGGTCATTGGCAATTGTATCCGTTTATATTGTTCAAAAAAGAGTTTCGAAAGGTAGGTTATAACGTAATTCTGAAGCAAGCTTTGACAGTCCAAGATATTAAAAATGAGACGGATAAAATTGATCAAGCTGATATTATTATTTTTAGACCTGGCTGGCCAGAGAATAAAGATAATGTTTTAAGCTTAAGCAAGAGTTTAAGAGAAAAGTACTACGATTCAATAATATTAATGATCGACCCCTGGGATCAAACCAGTAGCCGTTTCTTTGAATCGCTTCCATATCTTAATGCAATGGTTAAGTATGAAACGTTGACTGATAAAAGTCTGTATCTTAAAGATTACAAAACAGGAGTTTATCTTGTAGATAGACTAATAGATGAAGTCGGCATATTACCAAGTGAAGGTTGGTCAACAACATCCACTATTGGAAAAGAGCAACATCATAAAATTGTTTCTGGTAACTTTATAATTGATCCTTATATAATTCCAAAAATTAGATCTCCAATAAGCAACTGGTTACTTAAAAAAAGAGCTGCTAATGTCGACCTTTTCTGTCATATGTCCGTTGGTAAGCGAGGTGAGGTTGAATGGTATGGAAAACACAGATTGCTAGCAATTGAACAAATGAAAAAGCTAAGTAATTATAATATATCTATCGAGGCCGAGTATGACGGAGAACCTAGAATATCAAGAAGACAATATGTTAAGCGGCTAAAGGCATCTAAAGTAGTTTATTCACCGCTAGGTTGGGGGGAAATGACGATGCGAACATTTGAAGCAATAGCTCATAGAAGCTTGTTAATTCAGCCCGACATCAGTCATGTAGATATTTTTCCTGACATCTTTGTCCCTTATGAAACATATATACCTGTTAAATTAGATTTGTCAGACTTGGCTGAAAAGTGTGAATATTATATTAATAATGAGGCTAAGCGTCTCGAAATCGTGAATAATGCGCGCGAAGCATTTCTCAAAGAGTTTACTTCAGAAAAATTTATTAATCATATGGAAGTCATTTTATCCACCCCACTCTGAATCCCTACAAATTTTATAGACTTTAGTATAGGTCTAGAGATTTAGAATACAAGACAAAAGCGCTAGGTTGCCTAAGTTAATCAAATGGGTGCTCTATTACAATAGTCTCATCACGCTCTGGTCCAGTAGAAACAATGGCAATTGGTACACCACAAACCTCAGCCAAACGCTCTAAATAATTTCGTGCATTGAGTGGTAGCTCATCCCAAGCATTAATGCCGAAAGTACTTTCTTTCCAGCCAGGCATTGTTTCATAGACTGGTTGACAGCCTTCTACATCTTCAGCACCTACTGGCAATAGGTCAATGTTTTTCCCATACAGTTCGTAGCCAGTACAAATACTTAAACTTTCTATGCCATCCAACACGTCTAACTTAGTGATACACAAGCCTGTTAAACCGTTAATCATTGCTGAACGTCGCAACGCAGCTGCATCAAACCAACCACAACGACGCTTACGCTTAGTAACTGTGCCAAACTCTTGTCCAACGGTAGACATTTGATAACCTGGTGAACCTTTAGCATCAATATCTAACTCACTTGGGAAAGGGCCTCCACCTACCCGCGTGGTATAAGCTTTTGTAATACCTAATACGTAGTGTAATA
>CAZJUK010000073.1:0-9579 GCA_964549145.1 uncultured Methylophilaceae bacterium | reverse complement strand
GAGTGCATCTAAAAATTCTGGAACTGGAACTGGAACTAGAACTAGAACTGGAACTGGAACTGGAACTGGAAATGGAAATGGAAATGGAAATGGAAATGGAAATGGAAATGGAAATGGTCCTAGCGCATCGCCAGCAGCAAGTGCTGATGGCGCATCCGTATCCAACACAGAGTTACAGGGCACGGAATCTAAAAAGGCTGATGGCTCAAATCCCTCAGATAACGCAGCAAATGATGGGCAAGGTGCCCCCGGCGAAGTTGGATCGGCTGGCAACACAAATGATAGTAGGGTGCCTGAGGATATTCCACCGGCCGAAAATGATGATGTCTTAGCGGCACAGATAAGAATTGCAGCTGAAGCTGAGAGCGACCCTGAAACACGGGAAAAACTGTGGAATGAGTATCGTAAATACAAGGAGATGAGCATTGAGCAATGAACGCTTTAAAACGCCTTCTAAGGTATTAATTTACATATTAATATTGATGCAATTTTTGACAGGTTGTGGAAGCACGTCAATGAGCAAGACGGGTCCAGGCAGTGCAACAGGGCCACAGCTTCCATCAACTGTTGGCGAAAAAATAGCTGAGAACAGTTATGTTGGTCCAAAACTTGATGTCATTATTCCTGCCTTCTCGCCAGGGCTAGATGAAAAAGCCAGCAACTATGAAGAAGAGGGTGTTTGGCCAGAACTACGTCGTGCTGAAGCAAACCGTTTTGCATATAAGCTAAAGCAAGCCTTAGATGAAACAGGTAAGTTTGCTGCAGTCAGAGTGTCACCAAATAATACCGCCTCTGGCGACTTGTATGTGCTGGGTAAAATTGTTGAATCAAATGGGGTGGAAGTAGCGTTTGATTTTGAAGTAGTTGATGCCAGTGGTAAACGCTGGCTGAACGATTCTATCGACTATGAGGTGAGTGAGGGCTTTTACAAAAACCCGAGAAATGTAGGTAAAGATGCCTATGATCCTGCTTTTGATAAAGCTGCTGAAGAAATTGTCGAAGCACTGCTTAAGCAAGAGCTAAACAAACTAGATGAAGTGAAAAATATTGCTGCACTACGTTTTGGCGCAAGCTTCAATGAAGAAGCGTTTAAGTCTTATTTAGATACTTCAAGCAAGCCGATAAAATTGCTAGCGCTGCCAAGTGATGCCGATCCGCTATACCAACGAGTGCAATCCGTACGCATAAGGGAACAGTTGTTCGTTGATAACCTACAGCAAAACTATAGTGGCTTTAGTCAGAAAATGGAAGATAGCTATTTGGTCTGGCAAAAGTCAAGTTTTACTGAAGTTCAACTTAGAGAAGAGGCTGAAATGGATAGTCTGCTTAAAATTGTAGGCGGAGTTTTGCTAGTCGTCGCCGCAGTTGCAGTCGGTGCGTCAGGAGACTCTCGAGATAACAATATAGGGAGGGATGTGACAGCGATTCTTGCAGGTGTGGGTGGCGCAGTACTAATTACTAGTGGGGTTAGCTCAAAAGAAGAAGCAAAAATGCATACTGATGCGATTAATGAGTTAGGCCAATCAGTGGATCTTGAAATGTCACCTCAGGTAGTGAAATTTGACGAAGAAACGCAAGAGTTGACCGGTGATGTAGATGAGCAGTTCGAACAGTGGCGTACATTTATGGGAAAAATGTACGAACTTGAGGCAACACCTCAAACGCAGCTCTAGAGTTAAGTATGATCTTAGGAAAAATAGCACAAGCTAAGCAAGCGAAACAACAAATGCTGATCAATTTGGTTGCTATTATCTTTGGAGTCGCCGTCATGGCGGCCTTATTGCTCTATTTAGTAACAAACTTCAAACTTGTTAGCGATGAAGAGCCCGGTCAAAACAAAGCCACGCAAGCACAGCAGCCTGATGTCGATATTAAGCCTACAAAAGCAGTCAATTCTGAACAATCTGCTAATCCAGGACAGTCTGATAGAAAAGCCTATTTAGATGCTTATCAGTATTATCAAACATCCTTAAAACCCTCGTTGAGTAATATTAACCTTGCTCGCTGGGACAAGCCTGTATTCGATGAACTTCAGCGCTTAGAGAATTTGGTTCTCGAAACATTTTCCGCTGGTAACTATACGGGTGCAGTTGATGCAATGAATAAGCTAACTGAACTTGCTAAAGATACAATTGAGCGAAACCAGAGTGAGTACGATGGCGCGATAGCTAGCGTAAAAGTGGCATATGTAGCGCTTGACTATAATGCGGCAACGCGCGCACTTGAGAAAGCAACCCTGCATAAACAAGACACCAAAATACTTAACAGCCTTTCTGCCCAAGTTGAAAACATTCCAAAAATGCGTGATCTAGAAAAAAAGATTCGAATCGCAAATAAAGAAAACAGGGCTGAAAGAGAATTGCAGGCAATAAATTTCCTCGCTAGAGTCGATCCAAATTGGGGCGATTACAATAAGCGCAAAGTAACCTTGGCTTCTAAATTAAGTTCGGCGAGATTTGATCAAGCGACCAGGCGAGCTTATGCGGCGCTTGATAAAAATCAAGTGAACATCGCTAAGTCTGAGCTTAATAAGGCGAGCGCTATCTCTTCATCTCGTGAGGAAGTTAAGCAGTTAAGTGCAGCAATATCTGGTCTAGAACGCACTAACAGACTTGCAGCAAGAATTGCTAATGCTGATACTGCAGAGGCCGCAGATGATTGGGATAAAGTAGGCCTCCATATCAAACAAGCATTAAACGATGAGCCAAACGATCAGCAGTTGACGAATAGGTTAGAAAAAGCCACAAAAATTAGTGCAATAAACAAACAGATGAAAGTGCTGCTGGCGCACCCTTATCGGCTTGCTACTGAATCGGTAAAAGTACGTGCTAACACTGCACTGATTAGCGCTAAGCCTTATTCCGAGGATAGTGCTTCATTGAGCGTACTCGCTAAAAAGTTAGAAGGGACCGTAGAGGCCGTTAACAAAGAAGTTGCTGTCGAGTTAGTCTCCGACGGTATCACTTTTGTTTCTCTACGTGGCATAGGTGTTGTTGGTGCAGTAAGCTCGAAAGTCATTCAATTAAAACCTGGTCCTTATACCTTTGAAGGCAAGCGTCAAGGCTATAAATCTAAGATTGTGACAGTCACTATTCCAATGGATACAATGTCATTTAAACTCACAGTAGTTGCTGATGAGCGCATTTAAAAAAAACGTTCTCGAAGTTAAAAACAAAGCGCATAAAAAGCGACTTTACTACACATTAAGCATTACATTAGCAGGCTTTGTTGTTATTGTATTTCTGCTATTGTCGAGAGGGACGCTTATAGAGGTGTTACCAGCTGATGCTCAGGAGTCTGTCATCACATCGACGTCATCATTATCTTTTATCGTTAATGGTCGTCTTTATAGCCTAGTGAGCGAGGTTGCTGTAAATGCAAACGCTGAGGGATATAAGCCTAAAACAAAGATATTGACCCAAACTGATTTTGGTAAGGTGGCTACCATCATGCTCGAGCCCTTGCCAAGCCAGTTGGTGTTGACAAGCGATGCTGGTGGAAAAGATATTAGCTGGTTCATTGATGGTGAGCTGGTTGCCGTTGATAATATACTTGATAAAGTGTTAGAAGCTGGTGACTACAAAATCGGTGTCAGTCATCCTTACTTCAAAAAGCTTGATATTAGCTATTCACTAAAGCGTGGTGAAATAGTAAAAGAAACCGTCTATTTGACACCTCTGGGGGGTAGTTTTGAGGTAGACAGTCGACCCCAAGGTGCGGTTGTCATTATTAATGGCGAAAAACGAGGTGAAACACCAATCAAGCTTGATCTGCAAGGTGGTCAATTCAGCGTTGTGCTTTCCAAGCAAGGATATGATCTTATTGAAGATCAGGTGGAAGTTAAAGTAGACGCATTAGCACCGTCACGTGACTATCGATTATCTCTCAAAAGTGCGGGAGTATTTGTTTCACTTTCTCCACTAGGTGGAATATTCACGTTGAATGGGAAAAAAGTCAAAACAACTGGAAAAATTACGATCAATGCAGGCAAAAGGAACAATTTGAGCTATAAAAAACCAGGTTATTTTACGCAATCTGAATTATTTACCTTAGGGCCTGATGAAGTTAAGCGCTATAACTTTAATTTAGATAGAGAAATAGGCAAGGTTGAAGTGAAATCAAATATATCTGCTGATGTCTACATTAACGGCCAAAAAGTAGGCGAAACGCCATTTGATACTTCTTTAAATGCGATTGAACAAAAGGTTGAAGTGAGATTGCCAGGCTATCGCACCGCTTATCGAACGATTACGCCAAAAGCAAATGTTACCAGCTTCATTAATGCCAACCTAATCACAGAAAAAGAAGCCCGTCTTGCTAAAGCGACGCCAACCTATAAAACGCAAACAGGTGAAGTAATGGTGTTATTTAAAGCTAATGATCGCGTTAAGATGGGTGCTGAGCGAAGTCAGCTTGGACAAAGAGCTAATGAATTTGTCAGAACAGCACGCATCAACAAGCCGTTTTACGCAGCACGCTACGAAGTGAGTAATGCAGCTTATGCAAAATTCAAGGCTAGTCACTCTGGGCCTGCTACTGAACCTGTTTCTAACATTAGCTGGTTTGATGCAGTGCGATATGCAAACTGGCTTAGCGCTGCTGAGGGATTCCAGGTAGTCTATGCATTGCGTGGCAATCGACTTCTCAAAGTTAATGCTAATGCGGATGGTTACCGATTACTCACAGAGGCAGAATGGGAATGGCTTGCCAGGAAAGCAGGCAGAAGCAATGAGAGTCTGTTTGCTTGGGGTGATGACAAGACTCTCCCTAAGCTAGCAGCTAATATTGCAGATGAGTCTGCGAAAGGTGTTGTGCCAGTTTTCGTCCCCCGTTATGATGATAGTTATGCTGCTAAAGCATCTGTAGGTTCAATGAAAAAAGAAAAGTCAACGCTGTTTGACATGGGCGGTAATGTTAGTGAGTGGACACATGATAGTTACGATCTCATCCCACCTTCAAAAGGGCTGATAGTGCCTCACACATTAGATCTTAGTCTAACGAGAGCACGTGTTGTGAAGGGTGCTAACTGGCGCTCGGGTTCATTGACAGAGTTAAGAGCATCTTACCGTGAAGGGATGGAGCAACCTAGTAAGATGGTTGGCTTCAGATTAGGTAGGTTTTTATATGGAGGAAACTAATATGGAAGAAACCGCGATGTCTCGTTTAAAAAAATTAGCGACTATCATACTGGCAGTTGGACTACTCCTGCTAGGTGGCTTAATGGCGCATAATGTCTATGCTGGAAAGACGGTTATTAGTCTCAACTCACCTGTTTCTTTTCCTGTGGATATTTAATAATGAATGAAACGCTTAAGAGCTTTGCTGCCTTGGTCATCTCTGTCATTCTGGTTCATCTTATTTATATCGGCTATGTGAGGCCTGAAGCGAGTCAACTGATTGATTTTGCACTCTCACAAAATGAATCAGCTCCTAGAGATATTGTCATTCTCATTAAAGACTACGAACAGCAAATCTGCTTTACTTTGCTGTTATGGGGTGGCTTTTTAATCGCAAGTGCCTATCGAAAGGTATTGAAAACCAAATACCTTTACTCGGTTGATCTTATCGAAGACGTTACAGTAGAGCTTGATGAAACAAGCAATGCAAAGCACGATTTGGATGTGAATGGCATTATCGAACGGTTGGATAAGGATGTGCCTGAAGAATGCAGGCAATCGCCGCTTGTTCATATTCTTCGTTCAGCTTTGTGGCGTTATAGCGCAACTGATAATGTACAAAATCTGTCTGATTCAATAGAGAGCAATCTTGAAGCCCTCGCTGTGAAGCAAGATTCAGAAAACACTATGATCCGCTATATCATCTGGGCCATTCCATCGTTTGGTTTTATCGGCACAGTTCGTGGTATTGGCCAGGCATTGTCACAAGCCGACGAGGCTTTAGCAGGCAATATTTCAGGCATGACCGATAGCCTCGGTATTGCCTTTAACTCCACCTTGATTGCCTTGCTTATCAGTATCTTTTTGATGTTTCTGTTTCATCAACTGCAGCGTATACAGGATAGTCAGATAGTTGACACACAAGACTATTGCGATAAGTACTTACTGCGACGTATTAGGTAAGGCGTTTTGGCTCGCAAACCAAGACAGGCTGAAGTTTCTAGTCTCGCCTTTCTGGACATTATGTCCTGTGGACTTGGGGCTGTTATTCTTGTGTTTATGCTGGTGAAGCAAAAAGTTGCTGAAGCCCCCGCAGAAATTGACAATCTAAAAAAAGACATCAGCACCCTTGAGCAAGTTAGAGATGAATCACAACAGCGCTTGGATGAGATCAGACAAACACTTGCAAAAGAAAATATTGATATCACTTCAATGAGGGTAAAGCTAGTCGCAAAGCGTGCTGATCTCAGTGAAAAAAATGCCAATCTGCTTAGTGCGTCAGCAGGCCTTGATACGCTGAAGAAAAACATTACCAAAATAAAAGTACCAAAAAAACAAGATGTCATTGAATCTAATCAGGTTAATGAAGAAGAGTATCTGTTAGGTCTTAAAATTGAAGGTCGTAAGATTGCAATCCTTGTGGATGTTAGCGCCTCGATGACTAATCAGAAACTCATCGATATTATCAGAACTAAATCCAGCTCGGATAAAACCAAAGTCAACGCACCTAAGTGGGTAAGAACGAGGCGCATCCTTGAATGGATGTTGGCACGACTACCAAAATATAGTGATATTGTTGTTATCGGATTTAGCGATAAAGCCAAGCAGTTTGGAGGCAGTGGTTGGATGAAAGCGAGTAATGCAGGCAGTATAAAATCTATCCTTAATGATGCAAATGCGACGGTACCACAGGGCTCAACTAACCTTCAAAAAGGGTTGGATGCCGTTAAAAAATTCTCACCAACTAACCTGTATGTCATTACAGATGGCTTGCCGACCAAAGGTGAGTCAAGATTTGCCAGTTTAAATCCATTTTCTAGCTGTAGTTCACTTACAGGAAGTGCTAAAACAATATCAGGTGAATGTCGAAAACGACTATTTCGACAAACCATTATTGAAAGTGGGCGCCTTGGCGCTCAAGTTGATGTGTTGTTATTACCAATAGAAGGCGACCCAGAAGCTGCTTATGAATACTGGGCATGGGCATCCTCTCAAGGAGGTATCATGATCAGTCCTGCAGGTAATTGGCCATGAAACGTCGGAATAGAATACTTGAGATATTTAGTGTTTCTTTTCTTGACGTGATTTCTTGCGGCTTTGGTGCTGTTGTCATGCTTATCTTAATCTCCAAAACCGATGTTGACGCATCTATTGCTAGTTCAGAAGAGGTCAGCGCGCTCTTGACATCTATGGTCTCGCTACAAAATTCAGTGACCAAAATTGAACAGGATATGCGAGATGATTTAACCATTCTTGAGCAGCTGTCAGTAAAAAAGTCTTCTATAGCCTCTGCTTCAAACGCTCTCGAAACTGAACTTGCCAAATTAAAGACTAATAATAAAAATATGGCTGAGAGTATTGAAGGGCTGACTCTGGTGGAAGAAAAACTCAAGCAAGCATCGCTTGTGACGCCCAAAAAGTCTATTGAGAAACGTGATGATGAAGTTGGCGGCATCCCAGTTGATAGTGACTATGTCGTGTTTGTCGTTGATACATCGGGCAGTATGAAAAGTATCTGGGGAAATGTCACAAGAGAGGTGGTTAACGTGCTTAATATTCACCCTAAAGTAAAAGGGTTTCAGATATTAAATGACATGGGAAAATCACTTATTTCAAGCTATGAAGGTAAATGGATTCCTGACACGCCTGTTCGACGAAAAGCGGTGATATCTATGTTCGGAAAATGGAATGCTGCATCTAATTCCAGCCCTGTTGAGGGGTTAAGTATTGCTTTAAGAAGATATGCAAAACCTAATATCACCACCTCTATTTATGTATTTGGAGACGATTACTCAGAGAGCGGGTATGATGCTGTTATAAAAAAAGTGACCAAGCAAAACAAAGTCTTAAGCTCTGGTAAGAGACTTGCAAGAATTCATGCAGTTGGGTTTATATCTCCTGGCACGACCGAACGTTTTAGTGTGCTGATGCGTGAAATGACAAAACTAAATGAAGGTACCTTTATTGCATTGCCAAGATAAGCCAACCATCCAAAATAGCTGGTTATCCCTCAGTTAGTAATCTGCATTCTCATAAAGAAGTATTTGGCGGAGAGCGAGGGATTCGAACCCTCGATACAGGTTGACCCCGTATGCTTCCTTAGCAGGGAAGTGCCTTCGACCACTCGGCCAGCTCTCCGTTTAAACTCAAATACTAGGCGGCGATATTACGCTAAACCCTCATGAAAATCAATAAAATCAGTTGAAACAATGGTAACTATTAAGCTGTTTCCAATTCGAACGCTTGATGTAGTGCACGCACAGCCAGTTCCATGTATTTTTCTTCGATGACAACTGCAATTTTAATTTCGCTAGTTGAGATCATTTGTATATTAATACCTTCTTCTGCCAAGGTGCGAAACATTTGGCTGGCAATGCCAACATGAGAGCGCATACCTACACCTACGGCTGCGACTTTAGCAACTTTATCATCTCCTTTAATTTCTCTGGCAATAATATTGGTTTTTTCTTTATTGCGTAGTATTTCAAGTGCTTTATTCATTTCATTTTTATGCACTGTAAAGGTAAAGTCAGTGGTGCCATCGTCACCTTGATTCTGAATAATTATATCAACATCTATGTTTGCATCAGCAATCGGCCCTAAAATTTGATATGCAATACCTGGTACGTCAGTGACGCCTAGAATCATGATTTTTGCTTCATCACGATTAAATGCTATACCGCTAATAATAGGGTCTTCCATATTTTTATCCTTACTATTTTCATCATTTTCAAATGTAATGAGTGTGCCTTCACCTTCATCCTCAAAACTAGAGAGCACACGTAACTTTACTTTATATTTACCTGCAAATTCAACTGAGCGGATTTGCAAAATTTTACTACCTTGGGATGCTAGCTCTAGCATTTCTTCAAAGGTAATGTGATCCAATCGTCTTGCTTCAGGCGCTATTCTTGGGTCAGTTGTATAAATACCATCGACATCTGTATAAATTTGGCATTCTTCCGCGTTAAGTGCTGCGGCAAGAGCAACGCCAGTAGTGTCAGAACCACCACGGCCAAGTGTAGTGATATTGCCATCTGCATCTGCACCTTGAAAGCCTGCAACTACAACCACATAGCCACCATCCAAATCTTGTTGAATATTTTTACCATCAATCTCTAAAATACGTGCTTTACCGTGTGAATCATCGGTCACAATTCTGACTTGTCCACCTGTGTAGCTTTTGGCTTTTACCCCTAGTTCTATCAATGCCAGCGATGTCATGCCTATGGTGACTTGTTCACCAGTAGAAACGATGACATCTAGTTCACGCGCACTAGGTGTTGAAGAAATTTGATTGGCCAAGCCGAGCAATCGATTAGTTTCTCCAGACATAGCTGAAACCACAATGACAATTTGGTGGCCTTGTGCTTTAAATTTTGCCACGCGTTTAGCTACATTACGAATGCGTTCAGGGTTGGCAACCGAAGTGCCGCCATATTTTTGTACGATTAATGCCATG
>CAZJUK010000072.1:0-9754 GCA_964549145.1 uncultured Methylophilaceae bacterium | reverse complement strand
ATTCTCACTACCAACAATTCGAAGACAGGTTTGCGCATAGGTCAAGATAGCACACAGAGGCTGGTTAAGCTCATGCGCCAAGCCTGATGTCATTTCGCCCAAAACACCCAGACGCGCGACATGTGCAAACTCAGCCTTATGAAGGCGATCCTGCTCTTCAGCTTTTACTAAATCAGAAATGTCGTGGCCGGTAGAAATATAATGCGTGATTTTACCTTGATCATCTTTTAGCGGTGTAATCGTTTTTTGCTCATGATAAACACTTCCATCTTTCTTGCGATTCATTAAGACGCCGCGATATACACCACCTGAACTAATTGATTGCCATAACTCATCACGGAGTTCAGGCTTATCTGCTCCAGACCTTAAAAAGTATGCTTTCTTTCCAAGCACTTCTTCCCTTGTATACCCTGTCATTTTCTCAAAGGATGGATTCGCATACTCAATACTTCGATCATGATCAGTAATAATGACCGCATCAGCAGCTTGCTCTAAAGCACTTGATAGCTTACCCATATAGGCACCAACAAATTCTCTTTGCAACTCACTACCCACCCATTGTGACATTAATTTCAGCACTTCTAGATCAGCTAATCTGAATGGCACATCTCTGGGTATAGTGCTAGCAAAAGAAAGTGTTCCATACAACTCCCCTTCTACGATAATGCGCACACCCATATAAGCCTCCACCTTATCCTTCTTGCAACTATAGTGCTTACGCCATTTATCGATTTTACTTGCTTTTTCAAAGGCCAACGGCTCACTATCCAAAATCGTCTCGCTACAAAATGTTTGCTTCAGTTCTTTTACAACTCCTGCTGTAAACTCTGGGTGTTCGCTTTTTGAGTCTTGAATGTAATATTTTTCATCTTTGATCAGCGACAGTGTTGCGATTGGCATGTCGAATTGTTCACTGCCAAGGTTCAATAGTAATTGTAGTTTTTCTTTTAACTTGATCTCTGGGTTTGCACTAATCTCATAGAATGAGCGTAATACTCTTAAATGCAGTCGCTGATCCTCTTCGACACGCTGCCTCTCACGCTCTGCCAAGACTTTTTTTGTCTCATCTTGCAAAATAAGCATCGCACCTTTTTGGCCTGTGCGATAATCAAGCGGCGTTAAAATCACTTCAATAAAGCAGGTGCCTCTTGCTTTATTATCAATCTCAAATATTTGCGGCTCTTGTTTTTTTGAAGAATCAAAACCAGTCTCCCACAACATTCTTGCTCTAGCTCGCTCTCTCAAAGGCAATTGCATAACTATGGATTGGCCTAAAGCTTGCTGTTCGGAGATATCTATAATGTCTAGTGCTTGATGGTTGATGGTAAGAATAGTGCCATCTACATTAACAGTTAGCACACCTATTGGTGCATGATGTAGTAATTGATCTAAATAGTGCTCTGCTTCAGGTTGAAGTAAAGGTAGCTTTTCAAGATGCACATGAGATCTTGCCATCGTATTTTGATGTTGTATACGAATATGTCGACGACCAATTGCCTTATCAATTGCATTTGATAGCTCATCTATTTCAGAGATCGACCAGGGAGTAATCTCATTACTCGAGAATGGACTAAACATTAAGGTTCGCTGTAATTGAGCGCAATGTGAAGCTTCACTGAGGATGAAAACAGGGATGTTTTTATCATACAAATACAAACGCTGCGCAATGCTTACTGGCTCATCAACATCCATACCTAGAAGCACTGTGTCTGCTCGCTGACCTCCATCTTCATAGCTAGCGAATATTTGCTCTTTATCTTCTATTTTATTAATTGCATGAGCAGGCCAGAGCTCATCATAAAGCAGGTCAGAAATAACTGGCGATACGCCCAACAATTGCAGGGTTCCACTTTTCGGTATAGTTCCAATAGCCATTTATATGACTCCTTAATCCGAAAGCAAAGGCTGTCCGAGTAGCGCTCTACCAATCCAAACTCGCATGACGTCACTTGTTGGCGCCATTAATGGAGCAGCACGAGCATCTCTTAATAACATGTGTAACCTAGAACCCTTACGATAACCAATACCACCGCAAAGCGTCATTGCTTCATTCACAATATTAACAACTGTATCAGAAACTTGAACTTTAGCAGACATCAGAGCAATAAGCGCATCTGGCTCACCTGCATCAAAGCTAGCAGCAGCATGATAAGTAAGTTGACGGGCGGCTTCAAATGATGCCCAAAGTGACCCGAGCCGATGCTGAAGCACAGAGTTTTGCGCTAAACTAGATCCTGTATGGGTGTGATATCGTCGTGAAAGATGCTTTTTAGCTTCCTCTAATGCTCTAGAAGCAATGCCGAGATAAGTACCTGCCATCGCCATTAAAAAATATGGCATCACTACGTTGAACATATACCATATCTGATCACCTTGCCTACCAAGCAAATTACTCTTTGGCACTCGTACATCATGTAAGTCCATGGTTCGGGAAGAATTCCCTCGCATTCCCATACCATCCCATTCTGCACCCCAAGCCACCCCTTCAGAATCAGAAGATACAATAGCACAAGAAAATAAACCTACTGGCGCATCTGTTGTATTTGTAACCACAGAGACAACATAGGAGTCTGCATGCTGGCCATTTGTAACGAATGTTTTGCTTCCATTAATACAATACTCATCGTCAGTGATGGCTTTCATGTCTGTCTGCGGCAAATAAAAGCTACTACCTGTACCTGCCTCACTTAGAGATAGCGTAGTAATATGCTCTCCATTACAGATAGGAGTAAGAAAATTGGTTTGCTGGGCTTCAGTTGGATTGGCGGCAATGACTGAACTACCGACACAGTGCATACCAAAACAAATAGCTGTTGAAGCACATTCTTGGCCAAGAATTTCGCAAACTTTGGCTAAAGTTAAAACGCCACAACCAGAGCCTCCGTATAAGGTTGGAACCACTAAGCCACCAAACCCTTCTTTTTGTAAAGTACGGATTGCTTCTTCTGGCCACCTAATCTCTTCATCACTAGAGTCTACTTTAGGTGCTATTACTTCTTTAGCAATTTTCTGAGCCTTAAGTAATAAAGCGGTTACTTCCTGAGACTGCATATGCATAACGCCACCTAAATATTAAATTTGTTTAGAACGAATATATTCAGGTATACACGAAAATGACTCAAAAAAGTAAAAACTATTGCTATTCTTTACTTTTCAAGTCATTTCAAATCAATATAAAATTAGTGATGATCTATCAATGAGAATGCAAGCACTTTGTCCATACTCTCAACACGGTTAGCACCTGAGCCTACTAGGCACTCACCTTCTGCATCACAACCCCATAAATGATAAGCTCTAAATTCTTGCAAATCATCATGTATCTGTTCTCTATGAGGCATTTCTTTTGAAATTAAAGAATCTGATGAACGCTCTTCAGCCATCACACCTTTGATACGCTTCACTTCCGCCATCAGGTCTTTTACATCTTTTCCATCCCAACTGCCTACCACTTTACCGCTATTCGTTTTAATCTCGTCCATGACTCGTCCTTAAGTAATTAAAATAATTGAAACTAGAAGCGCTCTCTAACCATCATCAATACAACTTTTGGTATCAACCAGTCATGTCCGGTTTTTTGCTCTTGCACAACAATCTTCATATCCGCTGCAGTAAAGTGAATGTCACGGTCTGCAGCCATACTTACGTAGGTAGAAATAAAGCTGTTTGCATCGCTTGTTTCTTCTAATCTTGCAAGCAGCGCATCGTCTTCTTTTAATATCTCCCCAAATTTTCTAACTTCTTTTTCAAAAGCGCGATTGTGTGTATCTCTTTCTAATGCTGACTCGATCATTTTTAATCCCCTTTATATATTTTTATATGAATAGCGTTCTTTTACTATTTCTTAATCTTAAAATTCTAAAAATAATGTATCACTAGCTTTGTAAATATACTCAATATGCTTCTTACTGATAATCCGTATCTACACTTTAAAACCAAGTAAAACTACGCTTTTTTTAAGTTGCGTTTATAAAACAATTGTTCAAATAATTAAAGCTTTAAAAGCTATGGGTATAAAACCATCTTACGCCGAAAATAAACATAAAAAAAGCCCAAACTCTTGCAATACATGGATTTCAAGCATTCCTTATGTCACTGGTTTATGGCGGGCAAACATTAATCGATTGATTACTTTGCTCTTTCAAATCAGTTCTTATCTTATTTTCAATGTTTTCTAGCAAATGAAATAACCCCACCCAAGTTTAGTAGCGTAAGAATTTTTCGTTGGCAAACTCGAAAGTTATTGAGCCATAACTCAGCCTTTTTACTTCAACTTCAGGCTACTAGCAATAATTAAAAAAAGTATTTTTTTATACCTTAATTTAGCTGGTTTACAGTAAAAATATTATCTTTTATCAGGCTCAATTTTGCCTAAATAGATCGAGCATTCTTAATAAAGTTGTACTAACGAAGAAAAACATATAGCCTTTGTATTTTCAGATTTAATGCTGTTGTAGCTTGTAAAACTTACACATGCAACAAAAACTAGATGTAGCCGGCGATTAATCAATTTAAACTCAATACTATAGGTTTCTTATGCAAGCACTTTCATGGTCTTCAATTTTCTTTTACTGTCTTTTTAGTATTTTCGTTTTTTATCAACAATTACATATTAAAAATTATCAGAGTGCTAACCGTTTTTTTGCATCACTACTAAACATCTCCGCTCTAGTTGGGATGCTTACAGGTGTAGCATATTTGTTTTATTATGGCTGGGCAGTAACCTGGTGGGCACCTATAGTTATTTTGATAATTGGCCTGATAGTGTTATCACTAAGCTTTATGATTTATCGTTTATTAGGTGCATTATCACTAAGCTTGGCAGGCTTTATTGGCTGGCCACTTTCAGCTTATTATATGTTCCAATACATACCAGCTGCAACCTAACTATTGACTCCAGCAAGACGCCAGTGACAGACAACAAAAAACTCCAAAGCTATTAATTAAGGGGCTTTTAGATATGTCATTACCCAATGGCAATGTCATTCATCGCTGTCCAATTGCGCAGGACGAGATGGATCGCCAGATCGTGAAACTTTATCATGTACGCGTCCAAGGTCACTTTCGATAGATCGGATCAATTTATCTGCTGCGCTATCGACGGCTTGATGCAAGGTCTCAGCATGGCAAGTAACGGCAATTGGGTGCCTATTTTCGAGACGAGCTTCCATTACACAGCGCTTGTCGTTTTTGCCATTTTTATGTCCATTTTCATCACTGACATGAACTTCCACACGTGTAATAAGACTGCTGATACGACTTAAAGTGTTTTCTACTATGCTGCTTAAGTGAGTTGCCAACGCCTCGTGACCTTCAATGTTGTGGTCTGTGTTGATTTGAATATGCATACTAATTTCCTTTAATTAATAAATACGACACTGGTAAATTAACTTTTTCAGACTGCCAAAGCTTAGCCTCAGTTCTTATGTAATAACCTTACCATCCTTAAACTACATTGCAAGCACCACCGGCGTCTTTTCGTAAACACACAGTGGCAATGTTTGGGGATGACTAGGTCCTGCGAGCAGCAAAAGCTTTCAACCTAACTAATCTAGGTTTTTTTGAGTACGGGCTAACCTAAGAAGCGATAACAGGTTAATTTAGAGTCAAGTGATATCGACGACACAAATACAATGTTACATATTGCCTTGTATAATAACAACTGACCGTAAATCTAATCATTTTTAGCTAGTAAAAAATATGCCTATTTATCCATTATTGACATCTTTAGAGCAAGCCAATCTACCACGATTAACCGCTATACCAACTGTTCTGCCAAGTAAATTTGCAGATAGTACACATTATATTTTCTTATGTGACACAACTGACGGGCGCATGGTGCTAAAAGTGTGTAATGAAGCAGTGATAACTAAGTCAGGCTTTTGGCATGGTATCAATAATTTATTTGACACTGACTTTCCTAATAGTTTAAGAGTTATCAAGCAAACACATGATTTGCTATCTGATCAAGGGTTGTATGCAGTGCCGGAATTTATGGCATCTAATCATAGATTTGTATTGACCCGCTTTGTAGCCGGTGAGAATTTGGATGCCGAGCAGGTGACGAATGCAATGGTGGTGCAACTGGCGAAACATATTGCACAATTACATCAAACTCCGCAATCATTATGGGGTGCGATACATGCACCTATTTATCAGGTAGCTGATTGGCATATACGTCTTCATGCCACTCTATTAACCTTATCAGCGGAAAGTGCTGTGGTAATACCAGGAACTTTATTGCAGAAGGTGTTAGCGCAGACAGGTCAGTTACAAAAGTCCGAGTTCGTGCCTATGATGCTTGATTGTCGTTGGGATCAATTTAGAAGAATAGGCAATGCTGAGCCGCCTAATGAGCTAGCTTTAATTGATTTAGACGCCTTTGTGATAGGGCCTCGCGCTTTGGAGTTTGTCTTGCTCGAATATGTATTAACGCCATCACAATTTGCAATATTCAAGACTGCTTATATGGCTAACAATAGTTGGCCTGATTACGCAACGCAAAAGCCATGTTATCAATTGTTATTATTTTTAATGCAAGTGTTGGGCGAGACTGATTTGGAGAAATGGATGCGCCAAATATAAAACATTACGTAATGGTCGCAACAGGCATTTGTTGCTTATGCAGCCTTGCCCAACTGATATAGCCAGCAGCGGCTAGGATAGTATTAAGAACGAATAAGGCAGTGGTTGCGTAATAAGCTGTTTCAAAATAGAGCACCACTGCGGCCGCATCGATAATCACCCAATATAACCAATTCTGTAGAATTTTCTTTGCCATTAACCAAGTATTCATGACTGCAAAAACCGTCGTGTAAGCATCTAGTACTGGACTTTGAGATTTTGCTGATGTCTTTAAATAATAAGTGACGATGGCGCTAATAATAAGGCCACTGACAATAAAGATTAGGTTCTTAGACCATCCCCAACTGTTGATCGCCAACGTATCCTCCGCTTTACCATGTTTCCGCCATAACCAATAACCATACACTGCCATACCCATATAGTAAAAATTGAGAAACGCTTGCATAGGAAGCTGACCCTCCCAAAACAATACGGTATAAATCACCGTGCTAAAAAATGCAAACAACCAACACCATTGGGATTCTTTTGCTGCCAGAAGGATGTAAGCCACCCCCATTAAAGCGGCAGTAATCTCCCAGCCAGGCATCTGACTAAAAGCAGCCGTGAGCATGTTGAAGCTAAGGTTTTCCATTCCGTGATTAAACGTCTACAACATCGGCACGGTCAGTCCCGATAAACTTCATGGCAAACACACTATGTGGCAATGCATCAAATACTGCTTCTATCTCGGCATCGAGACAGTCCATTACATCACGATACTCACCAAAAACTTGTGTGCTCAGGCTATTACGCTTAACCCTTAACTTAGCATTGGCTTCAAGCTTATCGATAAATACTAGGATAGGTTCTTCATAATCCTCGGTTAATGGATAAAGGCTAATATCTACTGAAATACGCATTATTTACTCCTTAAATTTGTGAAAATATGAGGGTGTGTTGCAACCCTCTCAAGTTTAGTTAATTATAATAGTTCGATCAGAAATCGTATGTGGCAGTGACGCCAGCAACACGAGGCTCTGCCAACTGAGTATAAGTTTCTGGCTCATAAGCTTTGGCTGGATTGTTGCCAAAGAAAAAGCCGCGGGTAGCGTAGTCTTTATCAAACAAGTTTCTTACCCATAAGTTCACTTTCCAATGTTCATCATGCTGATAAACGGCACTGGCATTGGTGATTGTGTAAGAGTCTGATTGTGCGTTATGACTGTCAGAGAAATAAAACTCATCTTTACCTTCAATATTGGTGCGTAACGTCCATTTGCTAGTCGGATAGAATTCAGCGCCTAAGCTATAGGTATAACGCGGTGCATGTGCAACTTGGCGGCCGTCAAAACTAACACCTTGCACTGTGTGATTATCAAATTCAGCATCTAATAAACCTAATGCGCCAAGCAGGCGCACTTTATCTGTTACAAACCAATCAAGGCTGGCTTCAACACCTTTATGGGTTGCATTAGACGCATTGCCAATAAAGTCAGCGAACGTACCGATACCAACAGGGACAGAATTTTGTACTTGCGCATCACGACGGTCAGTATAAAACGCGGCCAAGGTGGTCATTAAACGGCCCTCTAGCCAGCTTGACTTAGCGCCAACTTCTAAGCTGATATTATATTCAGTATCAAAAATACGTTGGTTTTCGGTTATAACGCGATCGTTATTTACCCCGCCTGATTTGTAGCCACGTGATAAGGAAGTGTAAAGTAAGTGATCTTCATTAGCCTGATAATTTAAACCAATTTTACCGCCAAATAAGTTTTCATTTGTATTAATGTCCAATGCTGTTGAATCATCATAAGCAGCTTCGAAATACTCAATCCTTGCACCTGTAACCAAGGTTAGTTGGTCAGTCAAATGCATATCTAATTGACCATAAATAGCTGTATTTTCAGTATCATAGTCTCCGTCTAATGGCGCTGGAAGAAAATCAGAAGTAGCTAAAAATTCTTCATCTTGACTTAAGTGAAACAGACCTATTGTCCAATCAGTAGTATCGCTAAAAATACGTCCAGCTGTATCTGATAAAGCGCGCAACTCAAATGAGTAGTTATTCCGCTCACGATCAAAGCGTTCAGTCGCAGCGTACGGACCTAATGCTTGATCAAATTGGCCAGGAAAGCCCCAATCGGCGTCATAGCTGTAAACAACATCTGATTTTAACAATGTGGCTTCTGACTGAATAATGACCGCATCAGATGCATTCCAGTTAGCTTTTATACCAACGGCATTAGTTCTTTGTTTATCTTCTCCAGGCTGATCCGATAAACTATTACGGCTATTATCTAAAGTGAATGCATCGTAACCATTATCAATATCAAAATGGATATAGCTTAAATCAACGGTTAAGTCATCGGTTGCAAGTAGCTTTAATTTGCCACGAAAGGTCAATTCATCTCGGTTTTGTGTATTGTCACGGTCCAAAAAGTCATTATCCATATAGCCATCAGATTTGTGTGTGTAGAGTGATGCACGGCCCAGTAATTTATCCTCAACGATAGCGCCGCCAGCAGCAATGCCTAAGTTGCGCGTATTGTACTCAGCCACACCTGTTTCAACATGCATTTTAAAATCTTTAGTAGGCTCTTTACTCCGTATATTAATCGTCCCCGCTAGAGCATTGGTGCCAAACTTAGTCCCTTGCGGTCCACGTAAAATTTCTATTGATTCAATATCAAATAAGGTGGCAGCTCCACCAATACGACTAAAATCAATACCGTCAATCACTAAACCAACGGAAGGGTTTATGGGTGCGTTAAATTGACTACGCTCGCCAATACCACGAATTTGGAAAAATTGCCCACGTGAAGCACCGCTAGAAATATTCACATTTGGCGCAAGGTTTAATACCTCTTCAAGGTGCTGTGCACCACGTGACTCAATGGTTTTTTCATCAATTTCTGTCAGGCTAACAGGGGTCTCAGCGGCAGCGCTAGGACGAAAGTCTGCACTGACAACCACATCATCGACTGCAATTCTTGTTGCTTCATCTGCAGCAAACGCAGGCAAAGTCACCAAAAGACCGATAAGGGGTAAAGATGTTGGAAAATGTTTCAAGTGTATCCTTTCTATAAAGATCATAAAAAGGACAGGAGAGATTCGCAGTAGAAGTAGAATTGAGTCTGGATAAACTACAAAAACAGCAATCCAAAAACAATGCACATGCTATAACAATAAT
>CAZJUK010000071.1:0-9924 GCA_964549145.1 uncultured Methylophilaceae bacterium | reverse complement strand
ATTACTATTTGTTCTATTTTTGCAATTTGTTCTAGGGTTTGTAGTTGGTTGCCAATTTCTTCATTAATTTGGAATGCGCATTCCACTGCAGTTTGTGCATGGAATTCAGCGGGAAACGAGATTTTGAATAACACTCGCTCCATTACATATGAGCCATATTTGCGTTGGAATTTAAAGCTGTTCCCCTTAAACAAGACGTCATAAAAGCCCCATGTTTTAGCAGTGAGTGCGCTTGGGTAGCCCATTTCGCCTTGCATGGTCATCCAAGCTAAACGAACAGCACGAGAGGTGGCGTCACCTGCAGCCCATGATTTTCGTGAGCCTGTGTTTGGAGAGTGGCGATAGGTGCGTAAACTTTGACCATCCACAAAAGCATTAGAAACTGCGTTAATGATATCTTCTTTGC
Organism: uncultured Methylophilaceae bacterium; assembly: GCA_964549145.1. Classification (GTDB taxonomy): domain Bacteria; phylum Pseudomonadota; class Gammaproteobacteria; order Burkholderiales; family Methylophilaceae. The sequence continues at coordinate 9,518 of CAZJUK010000071.1, read as the reverse complement.
TGCCACCCAGTAACTGAGTTGCCACTGCAGTTGAGGCAATTTTAACTAAAATAACATGATCTAAACCCACCCGGTTAAAGCTGTTTTCAAGGGCTAATATGCCTTGAATTTCATGTGCTTTAATCATTGCAGTGAGCACATCTTTCATGACGAGTGGTGTTTTGCCTTCAGCAATATTTTTACGAGATATATAATCCGTAACCGCTAAAATAGCCCCTAAGTTATCTGAGGGGTGGCCCCATTCTGCTGCAAGCCAAGTGTCATTAAAGTCTAGCCAGCGGATCATTGCACCAATATTAAATGCTGCCAATATTGGGTCTAATTGATAGCTTGTGCCTGGTACTTTTGCGCCGTTCGGCACAATAGTGCCTGCTATAACAGGCCCTAAAAGTTTAGTACATGCAGAGTAGTCTAATGCTTCGAAACCGCAACCTAGGGTGTCAATTAAACAGTTACGGGCGGTATCAAAAGCTTCATCAGATTTAATTTCATAGTCTGCGACATAGTTCGCAATATCAACGATCACTTGATCGGGTGTTGGTCTTACATTGGAAATAGAGCTGGACATGTCGTTTACTTTCTATGCGAATTAAATGTGTGAGAGTCAAATGTGTGCAAGTTAAACAATTAACGCTGGTTCATAGCCACGAAAGGCCTATTTTCTGGGCCAGTGTATTCGGCATTAGGACGAATAATTTTGTTATCAATGCGTTGCTCAATGGCATGCGCTACCCAGCCTGTGGTGCGGGAAATAACAAAGATAGGCGTAAACATAGCAGTAGGAATGCCCATCATGTGATAACTTGAAGCGCTATACCAATCGAGATTAGGGAACATTTTTTTCTCACGCCACATGGTTTCTTCTATGCGTGCTGAAATATCGTATAAGGTCATATCTCCAGCATCTTGGCTGAGTGTTTCACTGACCTTTTTTATTGACTTATTACGTGGGTCGCCAATGGTGTAAACGGGGTGGCCAAATCCAATCACGATTTCTTTACGTGCCATGCGATCCATAATATCTGCTTCAGCTTCATCAGGTGTTTTGTAACGCTCAATAATCTCCATGGCAGCCTCATTCGCACCACCATGTTTAGCACCGCGCAATGCGCCGATAGCACTGGTAATACATGAATACATATCTGATAATGTGCCTGAAACCACGCGGGCAGTAAAAGTAGACGCATTAAATTCATGCTCCGCATACAGCACTAATGAAGTATTCATAGCATCGATATGTAATTGTGTTGGTTTTTTGCCATGTAATATATGTAAGAAGTGAGCTGCAATAGAGTCATCGTCAGTTTCGACCTCGATGCGCTTGCCATGGTGACTAAAGTGATACCAATAAATAAGAATCGAACCAAAACAGGCAATTAACCGGTCTCCCAATTCACGCGCGGCTTTTGTATTGCGGTCAGCAGCCTCTGGTTCTAATGACCCTAATGCTGAACAGCCTGTCCGCATCACATCCATTGGGTGAGCATTAGCTGGAATTTGTTCTAGAATAGTTTTAAGAGCGGCTGGTAAACCACGCAATTTTTTAAGTTGTTGGTGATACGCTTTTAATTGTGTTTGCTTAGGCAAATCACCATGGATCAGCAAATAAGCGACTTCCTCAAATGTTGCGTGTTGTGCAAGTTCGACAATATCGTAGCCGCGGTAATGCAAATCATTGCCAGTATGGCCTACAGTGCAAATAGCAGTTGAGCCAGCAGATACACCAGCAAGTGCTACGCCTTTTTTCTTTTTTGGCGCATCTGTTTTGGCATTACTGTTATTTGAATTGATGTCATTTGAGTTGTTGTTAGTAGTCGTGTTCATTTAAATTCCCCTATTTTTGATAGAGCGCATCAAGTTTTTGTTCAAATTCGTGGTAACCCAAATGGTCGTATAGCGCCATGCGTGTTTGCATTGAGTCTATTACGTTTTTTTGCGATCCATCTTTGCGAACAGCTTCATAAACATTAAGTGCAGCTTGATTCATCGCGCGGAAAGCGGACAGTGGGTAGAGCACCATGCTGACATCAACAGATGCTAGTTCATCAACGGTAAATAAAGGCGTAGCACCAAATTCGGTAATGTTCGCCAATACAGGCACTTTCACAGCATCAACAAACTGTTTATACATACTAAGTTCAGTCATCGCTTCAGGGAAAATCATATCCGCGCCAGCTTCTACAAAAGCACTTGCTCGATCTATTGCCGATTGCAAACCCTCAACTGCAAGGGCGTCAGTACGCGCCATAATGGCAAAGTCATCGTCAGTTCTTGCATCGACTGCTGCTTTAATACGATCAACCATTTCATCTAAGCTGACAATGGCTTTGTTTGGCCGATGACCACAACGTTTACTGCTTATTTGGTCTTCTATGTGGACTGCTGCGGCACCCGCTTTTTCTATACTTCTAATTGAACGAGCAATGTTGAATGCACCACCAAAACCGGTATCAATGTCTACTAATAAGGGGGTGTCGACTGCATCAGTAATACGGCGTACATCGATGAGCACATCCTCTAAGGTTGAAATGCCTAAATCAGGCAAGCCCAATGAACTCGCCGCTACGCCACCACCTGATAAGTAAATGGCTTTGAAGCCAGATTGCATTGCAAGCATGGCATGGTAGGCATTAACTGCACCTATAATTTGTAAAGGTTTCTCAGTTTTTAATGCAGCACGAAATCGCTGACCTGCAGATTCTTTTGTACTCATGTAATTACCCTAATTAAAAAATGCTTTATTTGCGTCATCAGGTATTGCTAACCCAGTGAGTTTTGCTTTTTGTAGTATTTCCCAAAAGTAGCGATAAGTGGCGCGGTCGTGCAATTCTCCAGCATGCTGTATTGGGCCCCAGTTAGCGGCTTGTGCTGCGAGTAAAATATTAGCTGCGTCTACTACTTCATCAAAGTTAGGCTTCATTGCATCGACAATGGCTTGAATCTGGGTAGGGTAGATACTCCACATACGCATAAAACCAAATTCGTTTCTTGCACGTGTTGCATCACTGCTTGTGGTGTCTACATTTTTAAGATCAAGCGTGACGTTGTGGGCTGGCACTATGCCATTACCAAGTGCAGCTGAAGTAACTTCTGCTTTGGCACGGGCTAGCAAACGATGTTCAAACTGTCCTGGGCTGCGCATTGCGCTAGCTGGAATTGCGCCATGATGCGCGCTAACAAAGTCCATCAAACCAAAATCAAGCACTTGCAACCAAGGTAATTTTGCGATCGCTTGTATTTGTTGCAGTGCTCCATGTGTTTCTATCAAAATATGTACCGGGATAATGCGATCTATGCCATTGAATGTGGCTGCTTTCTGTAAATAAGCAATCATTTCGTCTGCTTGACTCACCTCAGTACATTTAGGAATGGTAATGTAGCTTAATACATTGCCCGCGCCAGCAACTAATATGTCGATATCTTGTTTCCAAGATGGATGGGTATAGTCATGAATGCGTGCACCAGCCATTTTATGTTTGTTATGGTCAGAAGTTAGTACACGCACTATCATTTCTGCATGACTGCGTTCTTGTCCACTAGCTGCGCCATCTTCACAATCGCAAGTGATATCAAACACAGGGCCGATGGTGTCTTGAAAGCCAAGTGCTTTTAAAATTAACTTTTCGCTGCCTGCAAAATGTTCACAAGTAGGAATCAGCGGGAAGGGCTTTTCACCGCCAAACAAGGCTTCATTAGGATGTGCTGCATTAGAAGATACAGTCATAGTTAACTTCCTTTACGTGGCATTGCCACTATGTAGTCAAGGTCTAATACCAAATTCGGGTGGTAGCCTTCATCTGTTTTGATTGTAGTAATTTCGCTAGGCAAACAGTTTTTAATGCCCACCATGCGTAACCTTAATGCACCTAAATCATTATGGTTAGCTAGTGGCCAAGCGTCTAACACCTCAGTAAAGGTGTAAATAGTATCGCCCGCAAAACTTGGGTTAGCATGGCTGCCGGCATTAATCGCTAAAATATTGAGTGCGTTTTCTAAACCATCGTAACTTAATGCACGACAGGTAGAAATGACCACGCCACCGTAAACTAGCCGTTTGCCGATGTTAGATTGCTGCATGTGATGCGCATCAAAATGTAATCTAGCATTGTTTTGGTAAAGACGTGTTGCTAGCGTATGATCGCTATCATTAATGGTCATGCCAGCAGGGTGCTCAATGCGCTCACCTTTTTGGTAGTCTTCCCAAAAAAATGGGCTGCCAGTTGCATTGCTAATTTCTTCATGCGCAATGAAATATGATGGTACATTAAGCTGTCTTTCTTCAACATGGGCTGGTAAAGATGGAACAGTTGTTTGTGGTGCTGGCGCGGCCTCATTACTTTTGTGTACCATTACCCAACGTACCCAGCTTAATACAGCAGTGTTAGATTGATTAACCGTAGTTGAGCGCACCCAGACAATTCCACTTTTGCCGTTAGCGTTTTGTTTTAGACCAATTACCTCGCTTGATGTTGTTAGCGTATCGCCAACAAACACTGGGTGACTAAAACGCACGTCTGCATAGCCTAAATTGGCAACAGCGTTCACTGAAATGTCAGGCACTGTTTTTCCAAAAGCAATATGAAATGCGAGCAAATCATCGACGGGCGTTTCTTTGTAACCTAAGCTTTGTGCAAATGTTTCACTGCAATGCAGTGGGTTGCGCTCGCCAGTTAAGGCGATATAGAGTGATGAATCACCATGCGTTATTGTGCGTGGCGAGGCGTGATGAATCACTTCGTTTAAAACGAAGTTTTCAAAAAAACGTCCCGCATTGACTTTTAATGCTTTATTGTTGCTTGTTGTACTCATTAAATAAACTCTTCTTCCAGTTCTTCTATCATTTCACTTAATTTAATAATGCGCTCTGCGGCTGCAATATGATGGTTTTCAACGAATTTGTCATTCACAACCACTGTGCCTTTGCCAGATGCTTGTGCTTCTTTTAATGCTTTAATCACTTCTCTTGCATTGGCAACCTCTGATGCTTTTGGCGAGTAAGCATCATTGCTGTAGGCAATTTGTGCAGGATGAATAATCGATTTTCCATCAAAGCCCATATCACGACCTAGTCTGCATGCAAACTCAAATGCATGCATGTTTTTAAGATCGCTAGCGATGCCATCAACCACGCCTCTTTTATAAGCACGTGCTGCAAGCACCACGTGCGAGAGTGAAGATAATATCGCTGTTCGTTCGGGTGTGTAACGTGCGTGCAATTGCGAGATTAAGTCAGATGTTGCGATGACGATACAAGTAATGCGATCAGATGCAGAGGCAATTTCTTTCGCATTCAATACTGCCAAAGGACTTTCGATCATCACCATAATGGGCATATGACTACCGCCTGCATCATCTAAAGCTTTTTGTGCATTCAATACATCTTCGCGAGACTCTATATTTGGGAACAATATAGCGTCAGCACCTATTTTTGCTACGGTGGCAATATCATCATGACCCCAAACAGAATTTAAATCATTCACTCTGATAATAATTTCACGCTGGCCATAGCCACCTCGCTTAACTGCTTCAACGATATTTTGGCGTGATTGGATTTTGGCATCTACTAATATTGGGTCACCTAAGTCTAAGATGACTGCGTCAGCTGCCAATGTTCGCGCACGATCGAGATAATGCGTATTACAGCCAGGCACATACAACATTGATCTTCTAGGTCTTAAATGTTCGTTCATAACGTCATCGACTTAATTAGGTTTGAATATTATATATAGCTTGTTATTTGGATGTCAACATATATCTTATGTCTTATATAAGATATAATATATGATAGACATGAGTGATTGATGTGTGATATAAATTAGTTTCTATGAATTATGTAAATAATATAAAATTTTTATGCAGAATATTGTTGAAGCTTTAGGTCGCCTTTATGGATAAGCAGCTAACTTCTCCGAGATATCGCCCGCTTTACGATCAAATCAAAGTGTTAATCACACAGAGCTTGATTGGCGGCGAGTGGCGGCCAGGGGAAATGATCCCAAGCGAGATAGAGCTTGCAGCTAGATATAAAGTGAGTCAGGGTACGGTAAGAAAAGCTATTGATAGTCTTGCCACTGAAAATATTGTGATTCGTCGCCAAGGCAAAGGTACTTTTGTCGCTACGCACAATCAAGATGATATTAAACTAAGGTTTTTACGATTAACTGCCGAAACAGGACAAAAGGAGTTGTTAAATAATGAGTTCATCTCTTGTCAAAAATCAAAAGCGGGCGCCAATCTCGGTAAGATATTAGAAATTAAAGCGAGCGCTACAGTTATTGAGGTGAAAAGGTTGTTAACCTTTTCAGGTAGGCCGTTGATTTATGATTACATTGCTGTGCCAGCGGCTGCTTTTAAAGGCTTAAATAGCACTAAAGTCGAAGAAAGTAGCGGTTCTATGTATAGCATGTATGAGTCTCAGTTTGGGGTGCGTATGGTGCGTGCAGAAGAGCGGTTAAAAGCTGTTGAAGCAAAAGTAGATGTTGCCAAATCTTTGGGATTAAAAGAAGGGCATCCTTTGTTAAGTATCGAACGGGTTTCTTTTACTTATGGCGATAAGCCGATGGAATGGCGCTTAGGCTTATGCTTGACTGATGATCATCATTATATGAGTGAACTTGAATAAAAAAGTTGAATTAAATAGATTGGACTTAAATTGAGCGACTTAAAAAAACGAGCTTTAGATTATCACCAGTTCCCAATGCCTGGAAAGTTAAGCGTTGAGTCTTCCAAACCTTGCGCCACGCAAGATGACTTGTCGTTAGCTTATACACCAGGTGTGGCAGTGCCTGTGCTTGAAATTGAAAAAGATGCTGCCAATGCCTACAAGTACACTAATAAGGGTAATTTGGTTGCTGTGATTACTGATGGGACAGCAGTATTGGGCCTAGGAAATACAGGTCCGCTAGCCAGTAAGCCAGTGATGGAAGGGAAAGCTGTTTTATTCAAGCACTTCGCGGGGATTGATGTATTTGATATCGAAGTCAATGCAAGCAGCCCAGACGAATTCATTCAAACCGTGGTTAATATTTCACCTACTTTTGGCGGCATCAATTTGGAAGATATTGCTGCGCCTCATTGTTTTTACATTGAAAAAGAACTCAAAGAACGTTTAGATATTCCAGTATTCCATGATGATCAACATGGCACAGCGGTGATTGTGGCAGCAGCTTTATTGAATGCGCTTAAGCTGCAAGGCAAATCGATGGCAACTGTTAACATTGTGTTTTTAGGTGCAGGTGCAGCTGGGTGTTCTTGTGCTAAATTATTGAAGTTAATGGGTGCGACTGATATCACCATGGTAGACAGAACAGGCGTGATTGATACGGACCGAAAAGATTTGCATGACAATAATAGAGACTTAGCCATCAAACCGTGCAACAAAAAAACATTAAGTGATGCAATGCAGCAAGCCGATGTATTCATTGGTGTTTCCGCTAAAAATGCCTTAGATGCAACGCTCATTAAAAACATGGCAAGCAAACCTATTATTTTTGCATTGGCAAACCCAGACCCAGAAGTGTTGCCTAGCGTGGCACATGCTATTCGTGATGATGTTGTGATGGCAACTGGTCGTAGTGATTTTCCTAACCAAGTAAATAATGCACTTTGTTTTCCTTATTTATTCAGAGGTGCTTTGGACGCCAAGGCAACTGAAATTACAGAAGAAATGAAAATCGCAGCAGCCAAAGCCTTAAGTGAATTGGCACATGAGGCTGTGCCTGATGAAGTGCTTGCTGCCTACAATCTTTCAGCATTGGAATTTGGCCCAGCTTATATTATTCCTAAACCATTTGACCCAAGGTTGTTAGAAAAAGTATCAACTGCTGTAAAAGAAGCCGCGCCTAAGCAGGTAGCCGTGAAATGAATGCCGATATGAAAAACAATAGGCCTAAAAATCTAAATTTATTCACCATTCGCTTGCCACTCAATGCATTGGTGTCTATTTTGCATCGCGTTAGTGGGTTGATCTTATTTTTACTCTTACCCTTTGTGTTGCTCGGTTTAGACCTGTCCTTTTCTAGTGAAACTGGCTACTCTCGGTTGTTGTCAGTGTTAGACCATTGGTTAATTAAGTTAATGCTAATCGGATTTTCATGGGCATTTTTTCATCACTTTTATGCTGGATTAAGACATCTAGCGCAAGATGTGCATTGGATGCATGGGCTTGATCAGGCACGCTTGTCTAGTTGTGTATTAATAGGCTTGGTCGTTGCTTCTGTTTTAATTTTTTCGATATTGATTTGGTAAACCTTAATGCTAATTGAGCTGCTAACAGAAAAATACCCGGGCATGCGTTTTTGGCTAACGCAGCGAATAACCGCTTTGTTTATGGCAATCTATATCCCATTGCTAATCTTAAACATATGTATTCAGCAGCCAAAAGATTATGCGTCATGGGTCGCCTTTAATTCACCTTGGTGGTGGCAACTATTAACTTGCTTATTTTTTCTCAGTATATGTATCCATGCGTGGATCGGCATAAAAGATGTGTTTAGAGATTATGTATACAATCAACAATTACGTGGTTATTTGCAGTTTTTAGTTGAGCTTGCTTTATCAGCTTATCTTATTTGGTTTACTTTTATAATTTGGAGGCTATAGATGGCATTAGAAACGCATCAATTTGATGCTGTCATTGTTGGCGGCGGCGGTTCAGGTTTGCGAGCAGCACTCCAACTTGCCGATGCTGGTGTAAAAGTGGCGGTGATATCAAAAGTATTCCCTACCCGCTCACATACGGTAGCTGCACAAGGCGGTATCGCCGCTGCCTTAGGTAACGTTTCTGAAGATAATTGGCTATGGCATATGTACGACACCATTAAAGGCTCTGACTATTTAGGTGACCAAGATGCGATTGAATTCATGTGTAAAAACGCAGCAAAAGCCATTATTGAGCTTGAGCATTTTGGCATGCCATTTGATCGTTTAGAAAGTGGCAAAATCTTTCAACGTCCTTTTGGCGGCATGACACAAAATTTTGGTGAGTCCCCAATTTCACGTACCTGCGCTGTCGCTGACAGAACAGGGCATGCCATGTTGCATGCCTTGTATCAACGTAATGTGCGAGCTAATACAAAATTCTTTGTAGAATGGTATGCATTAGATTTAATCCGTGATGCCGACGGTGATGTGCTTGGCGTGGTTGCGCTAGAAATTGAAACAGGTGAGGTGCATATTTTTCAAACCAAAACTACTTTGCTTGCCACTGGTGGAGCAGGGCGTATCTTTCAAGCAAGTACGAATGCTTTTTCTTGCACAGGTGATGGCCTTGGCATGTCTGCACGAGCAGGTATTCCATTGCAAGATATGGAGTTTTGGCAATTTCATCCAACCGGTGTATTGCACGCAGGTGTGCTAATTACTGAAGGTGTCAGAGGTGAGGGCGGCTATTTAGTGAATAGTGAAGGTGAGCGCTTTATGGATCGTTATGCACCGACTGCTAAGGATTTAGCGAGTCGTGATGTGGTTTCAAGAGCTTCGGCAACAGAAATTAAAGAAGGCCGTGGTGTGGGCGCTGG
>CAZJUK010000070.1:0-9951 GCA_964549145.1 uncultured Methylophilaceae bacterium | reverse complement strand
AGGCAGCTCAGCAAAACTAGCTATCGTTGCATCCACATTACTGGTATCTAACACCTTACCCTGATTGTATCCGTAAGGCACTGTCACTACATAACATCCAGCCGCTTTGGCTGCTTGAATATCAACTTCAGAATCCCCTACCATTAACGCTTGAGTGACAGGAACATTGAATTTTGCACAAACATGTAACAATTGCATTGGGTCTGGTTTATTTTTTGCCAGCGAATCCCCTGATACTACTTGCGTAAAATACTGTGCTAAGCCACTTTTCTCCAACAATGGCACAGTAAATTTTTCAGGCTTGTTTGTTACACAAGCTAATTTAAAACCCTTACCTACTAACATTTTAAGACCAGTTACCACGCCTGCAAACGGTTCACTATCGCCAACAAGACTTGTATAGTGCTGATAAAACAAAGTTTCGGCTTGCTTAAAAACAACGTTCTTATCTTCTGCTGAATGTAAACAACGCTTAATCAATGTTTGCACACCTTTCCCAATATAATCTCGCACTTGCTCAAAAGCCAATGCAGGAAGATTTAAGTCCGCCAACATTAAATTCGCAGCTTTCGCAATTTCTGGCGCGGTATGTAATAAAGTGCCGTCAAGATCAAACATGACGGCTTTTACAGTCAATGTCATTTTAAAACCGTTGCTTTAAACAATACGGTATTAAACTTTGGCAAGCGCAGCTCGCATTTCCGATACCACCGTGTTGTAACGGTTAGGGTCAGCGTCATTCGCTTTTTTGAAAATTGCACTACCTGCTACAAAGGTATCAGCACCAGCACGTGCAATTTCAGTAATATTATCCGGAGTAACACCGCCATCAACTTCCAACCAAATCTCGCGGCCTGTTTCTTTTGTGTAAGCATCAATGCGCGCACGTGCTTGTTTCAACTTATCCAAGGTACTAGGAATGAACTTTTGACCACCAAAGCCTGGGTTAACTGACATTAATAAAATCATGTCTACTTTATCCATCACGTAATCCAAATAATGTAGTGGCGTTGCTGGGTTAAATACTAAGCCCGATTTACAACCTAAATCACGCACCATGCTTAATGAGCGATCAATATGTGTAGACGCTTCTGGATGGAAAGTAATAATGTTTGCACCTGCTTTAGCAAAATCAGGAATAATACGATCGACTGGTTCAACCATCAGATGAACATCAATCAAGGCACCTGCTTTTTTAGCCACTTCTCGAATTGAATCACACACCAAAGGACCAATAGTTAAGTTAGGCACGAAGTGATTATCCATGACATCAAAATGGACGAAGTCAGTACCAGAGGTAATCACGTCATCAACTTCTTGGCCTAACTTAGAAAAGTCAGCAGAAAGAATACTTGGGGCAATTCTAAAAGTTTTATCCATTGCAGTTTCCATCATTTAAAAGTGAATTAGTACGTTATTTTAACGCGATTTTTGCATTTTGGATAAGCTTCTTATTAAGATTCTGGATAAGCTCCTTGCTTAAGCAAGGCTGATACTTCAAAATCACACCTATGCAGCTTTATACCATTGGGGTAAATCACACCACCGCACCAATATCAATTCGTGAAAATGTCGCGTTTAGTCCAGATAACTTACGCCTTGCGTTAAGTGACCTAACCATACAAAACGCTACTGAAGCTGCAATTTTATCAACTTGTAATCGTACCGAGATTTATGTGCAATCCGCTCAAGCAGAGCCAGTCATCAATTGGTTAGCGGATTTTCACAAATTAGAACTTGCTAAAATACAGCCATACACTTATACCTTAAGGAATCAAGAAGCGGTAAAACATGCATTTCGTGTTGCCTCTGGTTTAGACAGCATGGTGCTTGGTGAGCCGCAAATTTTAGGGCAATTTAAGCAATCAGTGAAAATTGCGCAAGAAGCCGGCACACTTGGCACTAACTTACACAAACTATTTCAGCGCACCTTTGAAGTCGCTAAAGAAGTCCGCACCAATACCGACATTGGTAGCAGTTCAATTTCAATGGCAGCGGCAGCCGTAAAACTTGCACAACGTATTTTTGGTGATATAAGCCAACAAAAAGCCTTATTTATTGGTGCTGGCGAAATGATAGAACTATGTGCTAATCACTTTTCTGCGCAAAAACCAAAAGCCATTGTGGTTGCAAATCGCACCTTAGAACGCGGCGCAAAATTAGCCGAAAAAATTGGCGGCGAAGCCATCTTATTGAATGATTTACCGCAACACTTTAGTGAGTTCGATATTGTAATTACCAGCACTGCCAGCCAATTGCCAATTGTTGGGCTTGGTATGGTTGAGCGTGCGGTTAAAGCACGTCGACACCGCCCTATGTTTATGGTGGATTTAGCTGTGCCGCGTGATATTGAGACAGAAGTTGCACAATTAGACGATGTCTTTTTATATACTGTAGATGATCTTGCACAAGTCGTTGCAGAAGGCGTAGGTAATCGCCAAGAAGCAGCGATTAATGCCGAAATGATTGTGAGTGCTCGTGTTGAAAACTTTATGCATTGGCTTAAGAAACGCGATGCTGCGCCGACTATCAAAGCACTACGTAGCCAAGCAGAAGATACGCGCAAAGCTGAATTAGGAAAAGCGCTTAAATCATTACAAAAAGGCGAAAATGCTGAAAAAGTACTTGAAACATTAAGCCAAGCTATTACCAATAAGTTCTTACACGCCCCTAGCCATGCACTTAACCAAACTCATGGTGATGAGCATGCGCGTTTAGAAGCACTTCTGCGCACAATTTATCAAATAAAAAATCCTTAACTTAAGAAGTAACAATGAAACCATCCATACTACAAAAACTGGCTAACTTAAGTGAGCGCCTAGATGAGCTTAACCGCTTAATGTCCACAGAAGACATTACCAATGACATGGATAATTACCTCAAAATTACACGTGAACATGCAGAAATCACACCGATTGTTGAGCAATATAAAACTTACATTAAAACCGAGGCTGATGTAAAAGAAGCACATGCAATGCTCAGCGACCCTGAAATGAAAACCTTTGCCCAGGAAGAAATCAATAGCGGTAAAAAATGCTTAGAAGAAATTGAATTAGAATTACAGCGACTGTTGATTCCGAAAGATCCGAATGATGAAAAAAACATTATTTTAGAAATTCGTGCCGGGGCGGGCGGCGATGAGTCCGGTCTATTTGCTGGTGACTTATTCCGTATGTATAGCCGTTACGTAGAAAAACAACGTTGGAAGCTAGAAATATTATCAGCGAATGAAAGTGATGTTGGCGGCTATAAGGAAATCATCGCTAAGATTGAAGGCCAAGGGGCATACTCCAAACTAAAATTTGAAAGTGGTGGCCACCGCGTGCAACGCGTGCCCGACACAGAAACCCAAGGCCGCGTGCATACTAGCGCCTGTACCGTCGCTGTTTTACCAGAAGTTGATGCTGTCGCCGATGTGACAATCAACCCTGCTGATATTCGCCTAGACACTTTCCGTGCATCTGGTGCGGGTGGCCAGCATATTAATAAAACCGATTCTGCCGTGCGCATTACCCATGCCCCAACGGGCATCGTAGTAGAGTGCCAAGATGGCCGAAGCCAGCATGCCAATAAAGCACAAGCCATGATGGTGCTCGCCGCCCGTATTAAACAAAGAGAAGAGGATGCGCAGCATGCTAAGACATCCTCTGAGCGACGCAATCTCATCGGCTCAGGTGACCGCTCACAACGCATTCGTACCTATAATTACCCGCAGGGTCGCATTACCGATCACCGTATCAACTTAACACTGTATAAAATTGATGCTATTACCGAAGGTGCCTTAGATGAACTTATTGGCCCATTATCTACTGAACATCAAGCTGACATGTTAGCGACTTTGGGTGAAGATAACTAAACGCTTCAATGGCAGAAAAAAATTCAATTAAAACAACACTCATCAATGCTGCTTCAATATTGAATAATAATGAAGCCAAGCTTGAAACAAGATTACTATTAACCCGTGTTTTAAACGTCAACCATGCTTGGTTAATAGCCCATGCTGATGATGATTTAACTGCTAAAGCCCAAAACAAATTTAAAGCATTAATACAACGTCGTATTGCTGGCGAACCTATTGCCTATATTTTAGGTGAGCGCGAGTTTTATGGTCTTACGTTAAAAGTATCGCCTGACACATTAATTCCACGCGCTGATACCGAAACGTTGGTTGAAGCGGCATTAGGAAAAATACCCACCTCATCATTCCCGAGTAATCGACGACCCATTGTAGGTGCTAATCATATCCCTTCTAAATTGGATTCCCGATTACTCGGGAATAACAATTCAAAAATATTAGATTTAGGCACTGGTACTGGGGCAATTGCATTAGCCATTGCACAAAACAGATCTAATGCACAAGTGCTTGGTAGTGATACATCACAAGCTGCGTTAAAAATTGCCCAACAGAATGCATACCACTTAAAAATAACGAATGTGGATTTTATATTGAGTGATTGGTTTGTTGCATTAAAAAATCAACGTTTTGATATGATAGTGAGCAACCCACCGTACATTGAAAAGAATAATGCGCATCTATACCAAGGTGACTTAAGATTTGAGCCACAATCTGCGCTCGCGTCTGGTAACGATGGTTTAGATGATATTCGCCAAATAATTAATGGGTCGCCAAACCATTTAAAAGCCAAAGGCTGGCTCATGATAGAGCATGGCTACCAGCAAGCAAAAGCCGTTACTGGCTTGTTAAACGATGCCGGATTTATAGAAATTGAAATGATTCAAGATTTAACTGGTAATGACCGAGTCACCATGGCAAAATTTATTTAATCGCTTTTGGATAAGCAAGCTCAAGTAAACAGTTTCGCTTTATCTTGTTTGGAAAGCTGTTTAATTTCATACTCTCGTTTCAAGGCGGCCCCTCTTGTTTCAAATAGCTGTGTATACATTAATTTAAATGGTCCACGACCACGGGTATACTTAGCGCCCTGTCCAGTTTCATGCTGACTAATCCGTCTTTCTAAATCATTAGCAATGCCCGTGTAAAGGCTGTGATCATTACATTGAAGAATATAAAGCGTCCACTGGTTCATGTTAGCTATCTTTTTTAAGATTTAAGTCTGTTCTCTAAACGGCTATGCTTATCTTGCTAGCAAATTAACATAGTATAATACGCATATGTCTGAAATTAATTCTATCGGTATTGTTAATGCAAAAACTGCGTATTTTAGCGAACCACTCACGCTGAAGTCTGGCGAAGTGTTGCCGCAGTTTGACCTGACATATGAGACATATGGCGAATTGAATACAGACGCATCCAATGCGGTGTTAGTCTGTCATGCACTTTCGGGCACGCATCATGTAGCGGGGAAATACAAGAAAGATGATAAACATGCAGGCTGGTGGGATAATTTAATTGGCCCCGGCAAGCCGTTAGATACCAATAAATTTTTTGTCATTGGTGTGAATAACTTAGGTGGTTGCCACGGTAGCTCTGGCCCTAGTTCAATTAATCCAAAAACCAAACAACAATGGGGCGCTAGCTTTCCTATCGTCACCGTAGAAGATTGGGTAGACTCGCAAGCACGCCTTGCTGACTATCTAGGCATCAATCAACTTGCTGCAGTGTTGGGTGGCAGCTTAGGTGGCATGCAAACCTTGCAATGGTCGATTGCTTATCCTGAACGTATTCGCCATGCAATGGTGATTGCTTCCGCACCCAATTTAACTGCGCAAAACATGGCATTTAATGAAGTAGCGCGTCAGGCGATTATTACGGACCCCGAGTTTCATGATGGGGATTATTATGAGCACGGCGTAGTGCCACGTCGTGGCTTACGTATTGCACGTATGCTTGGGCACATCACTTATTTATCTGATGATGCCATGGGTAAAAAATTTGGGCGAAAAATCAAAGATGTCATTAAATATGGTTTTGATGTTGAATTTGAAATGGAATCTTATTTACGCTATCAAGGCGATAAGTTTGCTGATAGTTTTGATGGCAATTCTTATATCCGCATGACGCGAGCACTAGATTACTACGACCCAGCCGTTAACTTTGATGGCAACTTAAGCCAGGCATTAGCACACATTAAAGCCCAGTTTTTGGTGTTGTCATTTACCAGTGACTGGCGCTTTTCACCATCACGTTCACGTGAGATTGTTAAGGCATTGCTCGATAACGAGCTGACAGTAAGCTATGCTGAAGTGATTGCTACGCATGGTCATGATGCATTTTTAATGCCAGATACACACTACCATGCTGTTTTACGCAGCTATTTTAGCAGAATAAAGGTGGATTAATGACACAAACCAATTCAGCTAATAGTACAAATTCAACGAATTATTTCTTAGAATCTCGTCAAGATTTTACAATTATTGCAAGCTGGTTAAGATCTGATAGCAAAGTGCTTGATTTAGGTTGTGGTGATGGCAATTTACTTAGTTATCTGCGCGATGGCCTAGCGGTTAGAGGATATGGTATAGAAAAAGATAATGCCAATTGGCTGGCATGCCAAGAAAATGGTGTGAATGTTATCCAAATGGACTTAGAAGATGGCTTATCTGGCTTCGAAGATCAGTCATTTGATACCGTCGTTCTCTCGCAAACATTACAAGCGATGCATAACACAGAAGGCATTATACAAGACATGTTAAGAGTTGGGCGTGAAGTGATTGTGACTTTTCCCAACTTTGGTTATTGGCGTAACCGTATGCAACTTATTAGGGGCTATATGCCAGTGTCAAAAATATTGCCTTATGAATGGCACAATACGCCAAATATTCATTTGTGCACCATTAATGACTTTGAACAATTTTGTAACAAACATAATATAAGTATTATCGAACGTAGCGTCATAACCAATGATAAGCCTGTTAATTTTATACCAAACTGGCTAGGCAACTTGGCGATGTACCGTCTTAAAAAATCTTCCAAGGCTAGTTGGTGAAGTCCTAAATAAGTCTAACATCAAAGCAAAAAGGCAGATGACTTCTCCATAGTTATCTGCCTTTTCTAGTTAGCAACTCTTAATAAAGAATATTACCATCCATACCCTAAGCTAAATAATAAGGTCTTGTCTAGCTTTTCTGTGCCCTCTGGGGCTTCACTATTGTAATCAAGGTCGAACTGAGTAGAGGCATTGATATTTTTCCCAATTGGCACACGCAAACCTGTTTTTGAAAATACCAAGAAATCTTTTGTATCTGCTAAACTAAAGAACACTTCCTGTTCGTGGAAGAGTTTTACAATATCAGCAAAAATCAGCTGATCATATTTTATCGCCCAACGGCCGCTAGGGTAATCTTCATCTTCCTGTTCATCATAGTCTGTGTTCACATAGTTAAGGCCGCCCTCAATAAATAGGTTTAGGTCAGGCTGCTCATAAAACTGATAACCTATACCCCCACCAACAAGAGAGCGTAACTTAATATCTCTAAACTTATCCTTTTCTATTGCTCCGTTTGCATAGAGATACCACTGCTTAGTTAAGAAATGATCGTACTTAATATCGCCTCGATTATCAAATTCGGTGGATATATCATTAGCTTTGCCGCGATTGACTTCAATACCAATGGTGTAACGATCTTGTTTAGTTCTTGCAATTGCCTCACCGTCTAAACTTATTTCACTAGTATCAGTATTACCCTGCGATATATCCCCACCAAAATCGATATTACCTTTCCAAGTAACACCTTCACCTGAAAATTTTGGGCTTGGATTAATATAAACGAGCTCTTCCAAGTTTAAATTTGCGTTAGTTCTTGATTTTGGCAAATATACTTTTGCGAGCCCTTTAGATGAGAGGTTAACTTTGCCTGTAAAACTAGAATCATCAGCCAAAACTATTTTAATCGGTTGGTCAGTTTTAAAACTAGCAATTTCTGACCAAGAGATTTTAATTTCGCCCGCATATTTGGTTTTAAAAATTAGCTTTTCTGTCTCTTTTCTTACAACAGTCCCCGTCAGTGAGTCACCATTATTAAGTTTTACAGTATCTGCCAAAGCAGCCTGCGTAAAGAAGAAAAGTAACATTGTAATTTTTTTAATAAAGCACATAAAATCCCTCATAAAGAAAACTATTAAAGTCCTTTTAATACTAGTGTTGGCTAGCAAATGATTGGCTAAAATTATTTTGGACAAGCTCTTCATAAGAATATGTAAGAGACAAAAATATCTACTTTACAGGATACCAATACAACGCTAAAGCTTCTTGATAAGAATTTACGTTTAATTTGCGAATAAAATAACCCAACCTTTTAATCACACAGATTGAAATACGAACATATGATATTGTGGCGTAACGATAAATCATTGAGAAAATATTGCCATGGCAAACAACAATAAGGCAAAGAGTAAAATAGGAGATATCCTCTTCAATAAACGGATGCTCACTTGCGTGGTCTTAGGCTTCAGTTCTGGCTTGCCTTTATATCTTTTATTACAACTTTTGCCTGCGTGGTTACGTACCGAAGGTATTAATTTAAAAACCATTGCTGCGTTCGCTTTTATACAATTACCATACACTTGGAAGTTTATTTGGGCACCCTTGATGGATCGCTACAACCTTATTGCCCCCATGGGTCGCCGCCGTAGCTGGATGCTGATTACTCAAATTGCATTATTCTTTACAATTATCGCTTATGGGTTTTTTAAACCTGGTTTAAACATCGCAAGTATTGCAGTGGTTTCTACTTTAGTCGCCTTATTTTCTGCCAGCCAAGATATTGTAATTGATGCTTTTAGGCGTGAGATTCTTAGCGATGAAGAATTAGGGTTAGGTAACAGTATTCATGTTAATGCCTATCGTGTTGCAGGCTTAGTGCCTGGCTCTCTCGCACTAATTCTAGCAGACCATTTTGCATGGTCACACGTGTTTTGGATTGTTGCATTATTCATGCTACCAGGGCTGCTAATGACAATCTTCGCCACGGAACCTGACCAAATATATACCCCAAAAAGTTTATATGACTCAGTAGTAGAGCCTTTTACTGAATTTATCAATCGCGCAGGTGTAAAACATGCACTTTGGGTGCTCACTTTTATTTTGCTTTATAAGCTAGGCGACAGTATGGCCACGGCGCTTGCCACACCTTTTTATATTGATATGGGCTATAGCAATACTGACATTGGCACCATCGTAAAAGGTAGCGGTTTAGTTATGCAAATATTAGGCGGTTTTATAGGTGGCTTTTGGATGTTGAAATTCGGCATTAATCGCGGTCTATGGGTATTTGGGGTAGTGCAACTCATCACTATTCTTGGCTTTGCCTGGCTAGCAAATGCAGGGCCATTTGAAACCGTGGGCGCGATAGAGCGCGGCATGCTTGCCATTGTCATTGGCGGTGAAGCACTAGGTGTTGGTTTAGGCACAGTCGCTTATGTGGCCTATATGGCGCGAGAAACAAACCCTGCTTATACGGCGACGCAATTAGCATTATTTACCAGCTTATCTGCTGTGCCTCGTTCTGTATTCAACGCGCTCACTGGCGGCATGGTGGAGTCGCTTGGTTGGGAAACTTTCTTTTATGTATGTACCTTACTGGCGATTCCGGGCATGTTGCTATTGTTTAAGGTGGCACCATGGCATACAGATAAAAAAGATTTTTACAAATTATCATAATTAACATTTGAAAATACAATGTAAGTATGTCTAATTTTTAACGACTAAAGTGCATATCCCAAATTTGGAGTAATTAGTTATGCAATTGAAACCTGCGATTACTGGCGTTATCGCCAGCATATTTATGTTTAATCTAACAATCGCTAGCGCAAAAGAATGTACGGCTAAAAGTGGTGTAAAAACGATTCCTTTACTAGAACTTTATACTTCTGAGGGTTGCAGCAGTTGCCCACCAGCAGATAAATGGTTAAGCAAAATAAAACAGGGGCCTAAAGAAGTCACACCGCTTGCATTTCATGTCGATTATTGGGATTATATTGGCTGGAAAGATAAATTTTCAAAACCAGAATACAGTAACAGACAACGTAAA